>NZ_JBKVWU010000092.1:0-8679 GCF_046972485.1 Hominilimicola sp. | reverse complement strand
GCGAAGTTTAAAATCATATACGATAATGCAATGACCGCCATAGGAACAAGGGTGAGATAACGCTTTTTTATAATATCGATGATTTTATCTTCTGGGTTGACTGCTTTGTGTGCGTTGTATATCAGATATAGAAGTGCAGGCAGATATAATATCTGGAACGGTCTGCAACCTACCGCACATGCCCAAAATGCAAGTGAAAGACCTATTTTGTTTTTCAAAGCATAGTATATTGCCATAAGACTTAATGTAAAAGCCATATTTTGAGCGATAAACCATACCCAAGCATTTTGTGCAGTCATAAGCCAGTTTGAACCGACTGTAAGAAGTAATGTGAAAAATATTGCGGTTTTACTTTCAATATCAAAATGCTTTAATATCTTAAATGCGTATACCGCTCCCAAAAGCGATACCGCAAATGCAATCATACTGTCACAACTGTTCCAGCCGATAAGCACAAACGGCAGCATAGCATAAGACGGAAACGGCGGAAAGCTTACATAATATTTATTATTGAAAATCGCAAGCTCAAGATACGGATAGTCACGCCCTAAATCAAGTCTGCCCTCAAGCCAAGACTGAGCTTGAAGTATGTACGAATTATATGGCTGTGATTTCCAAGGCCATTGTCCCGTAAATGTCCAGGCGACGAAGAAAACGGCTGTAACACAAAGACAAAGTACAAGAATATTTATATAGTCCGTATTTTTTGTTTTTAATGGTTTTACTGTGCTCATATTAATCCTCCGTTATAAAATTTGTTTCCAACACAAGTATCCTGTCAAATAAATGCCTAAACCTATTGCCATTGAGGCTGTGATAATAGGTTCTGTCCATTTGTGTCGTTCCGAAAAATCTGAAAGGAAAAGGAATGCCGGAATTGCACAAGTCATATATCTCGGAACGCTTATAACCCAGTCGAAACTTGTGTTTAAAATCAGATACACAACGAGATATGCAGTGTACATACTTTTGTGCTTTCTGATACCGTAAAATAAATTTGCGGTTACAAAAATTATTGCAGCCAAAGACGGAATCCATACAGACGCAAGCATATCTTTGTCAGTACCCAAATTTAATTTTGAAACGATTGAATTGATACCCGTTCCGAAATATGCGGAGCCGTGTCCCCAAATTGTTCGTTGATATTCAAGGAATTTAAAGCAGTCGCCTGTGACTTTATAGTTACAGAACAGATAAATTCCTGTTCCAAGTAGCATTAAAAATATCCAAAGTCCTTTGGAGTAGAAAAGTTGCCATACTGTTTTTATATCCTTGTTTTTAAGCTTTTCAAATATTTTGTAATGTTCAAGCCATTCAACTGCCGCAGGTATCGCAAGCAGTATTCCGAGCATTCTCGACAGTGCTGCCGCGGCACCCCATATACCGACAAGGTACCACTTATGTTTTCTTATATAATATAAAGTTGCAGCAGATGTGAAAAGCAACATACTTTCATTCATAAGTGTTCCGAAAAACAGTGCGTGTGGAAATACCGACATATACACTATTGCACGAACGGCAACAGATTTACTGTAATCTATTGAAAACAGTTTGTATAGGAAACAGCACGCACCCGAATACAGTGCGAATGAAGTCAAAAGTCCGCTTACTCTCAAATCTCTGAAAATAATATTGACAATCCTCATAAGCCAAGGATATAACGGAAAAAATGCAAGAGTTGTAAAATTTTCACCTTCCGTATAGTATGTATATCCGCCTGTAGCAATGCGAACGTAGTTATTTGCGTCCCATTTCATATACTGTTCAAGTATATCGCCAAAACTGTTTATGTTGTCATTGAACATATATATTATCACTACGGAAAACAAAAATACTATAATTCTGAAAGAGAATGCCAAAAGAAATACGCATAGTATATCCTTTTTTGTGGTTTTATAATTTGATGAAGTACCTTTGTAACAAGTCAATTCAGATATGTATTTGTTGTTTGAAAATTGAATACCTGAATTTGTTACAACTCTTAATGCTATAATAAGTACGGCACTCCAAATGATTATACTTGATAAAATAGAAGTAAACATTTATAAAGCTCCTTATATTAAAGTCCTAAAATAAAAAGCGTATAACCTCTGCAAATGCAATGGTTGAAAACGCTTTTTATAGTTTTATTCATCATACATTAAACCTAAACAAAACAATATCTCCGTCTTTCATAACGTAGTCTTTACCCTCACTTCTTACAAGACCTTTTTCCTTAGCGGCTGTCATACTTCCGCATTCCATAAGGTCGTCATAGTGAACAACTTCCGCACGGATAAATCCACGCTCAAAGTCTGTATGAATTTTACCTGCCGCTTGAGGTGCTTTTGTTCCTTTTGTGATAGTCCATGCACGAACTTCAGGTTCGCCGGCTGTAAGGTAACTGATAAGACCAAGCAATGTGTAGCTTGCTTTGATAAGTCTGTCAAGACCTGATTCGCTCATATTAAGTTCTTCAAGGAACATTGCCTTTTCATCACCGTCAAGCTGAGAAATTTCTTCTTCTATTCTTGCACTTACAGGCATAACCTGTGAGCCTTCTTTTGCGGCAAGTTCTTTAACTCTGTTTACAAATTCGTTGTTTTCGATACCTTTTGAGAAATCGTCCTCCGCAACGTTTGCGGCATAGATAACCGGCTTCATTGAAATAAGCGAAATTTCTTTCATTATAGCCATTTCGTCGTCTGTGTATTCAATACTTCTTGCAGGAAGTCCTTCTTCCAAAGTCGCTTTAACTCTTTCCAAAAGTGCAAGTTCTGTTGCAAGTGACTTGTCGCCCTTCATAGCTTTCTTTGTACGGTCAATTCTTCTCTCAATCATTTCAATATCAGAGAAAATAAGTTCAAGACTGATAGTTTCAATATCGCGGATAGGGTCGATTGAACCGTCAACGTGAGTGATGTTTGCATCCTCAAAACAACGTACAACGTGAACAATAGCGTCAACCTCACGAATGTGAGATAAGAACTTGTTTCCAAGACCCTCACCCTTTGAAGCACCTTTTACAAGACCCGCTATGTCAACAAATTCGATATAGGCGTGAGTAACTTTCTTAGGGTGATACATTTCTGCAAGTTTGTCAAGACGTTCGTCAGGAACGTCAACTATACCGACATTCGGCTCAATCGTACAGAACGGATAGTTTGCCGATTCTGCACCTGCCTGAGTTATTGCATTAAATAATGTTGATTTACCTACGTTAGGTAAGCCTACGATTCCAAGTTTCATTATGTTTTTCGTCCTTTCGTAGTGCCTGAAAATATATTCGACACCAATTTGTGAAAATTTTATGAATTTATTATATAACATTTAAAACATTTTCGCAATACTCTTTATTATTTTTTCGGTTTATGGTATAATAAATGTATCATATTAAGATGAAAAAACAGGAGGACAAAATAATGGCTAACAATAAGGTACTTATAGTAGATGACGATGAACATATAGTAGAACTTATAAAACTTTATATGGACAAAGAGGGGTTTGATACCGTTACCGCAAACAACGGTAAAAAAGCCGTTGAACTTTTTAAGTCAGAGGCACCGGCTATTGTAATTCTTGATGTTATGATGCCTGAAATGGACGGATGGCAGGTGTGCCGTGAAATCAGACGTGTAAGTAATATTCCTATTATAATGCTTACCGCAAAAGGCGAAACATTCGATAAGGTGCTTGGTTTGGAACTCGGTGCGGACGATTATATGGTTAAGCCTTTTGAGCCGAAAGAACTTCTTGCAAGAGTTAAGGCTGTGTTGAGAAGAAGTGATACAAAGGAATCAAATGCGGAAAAAGAAATTGTTTTCCCTAACCTTACAATAAACCTTTCAAACTACGAACTTAAAATAAACGGAAATATAGTTGAGGTACCGCCGAAAGAACTTGAACTTTTGTATTTCCTTGCGTCAAACCCGAACAGAGTGTTCACGCGTGAACAGCTTTTGGAAGAAGTATGGGGATTTGATTATTTCGGTGATTCGCGTACAGTTGACGTTCATATAAAAAGACTTAGAGAAAAACTTGAGGGCGTTGAGGCAAATTGGCAGCTGAAAACCGTATGGGGCGTAGGTTATAAATTCGAGGTAAGATAATGTTTAAGAGTATTTTGGGACGTTTGTTTTGGACGTATGCTATAATACTTATGCTTGTTTTTACGTCGGTTGCGGTTACGGTCGGTATATTTGTAAATCATTTTGCAATAAGCACTCATATGAATAATGTTATAAGCGTATCGCAGAATTTGGAGTACTGGACAGGATCACTGCAAATAGAAGATACCGATTATCGTGCAAGAGCGGCATATAAACAGCTTTTAAGGTCGTGGGGCAGCTTTTTGAACTCTGATATTATAGTAACTAATTCAAACGGTGAAGTTTTGGAAAGTACAACAAGTTCCGCGACCGTTCCGGACGAACTTGTACATATTGTAACAAACGGAAATATCGTAAAGAAATACAGCACATTAAACGGTTCGTATAAAAATAAAATGATGGTTATAGGTGTACCGATTAAATATCAGGGAGGTATTGTTGGAGCGTCATTTTATGTGACAGGCATTTTTGATATAAGAAAAACGACGCTTGAGTTGTTTATGATGGTTGTTGTTGCATCACTGTTTTCTGTGTTGGCAGCATTTGTGCTTGTGTATATGCAGTCTAAGAAAATCTCGAAACCGATAGAGGAGATTAATAAGGCTGCAAGGGGAATTGCGTCAGGTAAGTTTGACAAACGTGTTGAGGTGACAAGTGCCGATGAAATAGGACAGCTTGCGTCAAGTTTTAACTTTATGGCGGATTCCATAGAGGCATTGGAGGATACAAGAAGTGAGTTTATAAGCGACGTATCGCATGAACTCAGAACTCCTATGACGAGTATTTCTGGATTTATCGAGGGTATTTTGGACGGTACAATTCCGCCCGAAAAAGAAAAGGAATACCTTAAAATCGTGCTTGACGAATCAAAACGTCTTACGAAAATGGTTAATGATATGCTTGAAATGTCAAAAATGTCGTCAAGCGAATATAAACTTGATGTGTCTGAATTTGATTTGAACGAGCTTACAAGAATTTGTATAATCGGTTTGTGTAACAGAATTGACGAGAAAAATCTTGAACTTAATGTTGATTTTGAAGATGACATTTTGAAAGTTATAGCAGATAAAGACGCGATAAAACGAGTTGTCATAAACTTGCTTGACAATGCGATAAAATTCAGTTATCCTAATACGACAATCGGTATAAGAACATGGATTGAGGACGGCAGAGCGAGATTTTGCGTAGGTAATTTCGGTGACGGAATAAGCGGTGCGGATTTGAGCAATATTTTCAATCGTTTCTATAAAACCGATAAGTCACGCGTAAATGAAAAGAGCGGTGCGGGACTGGGTTTGTCGTTTGTTAAAAATATTATGACATTGCATAAGCAAAACGTTTGGGTTGAAAGTGTCGATACAAAGGAAGGCTCAACGGTTAAATATACAAAATTCACGTTCACACTTGAACTTGCGTGATTTTGGTATTGACTGACAATGAAAATAGGTGTAAAATAGTATTATATGAATTTCAAGGAGGAAAAATTTAATGGCTGAATTACGTTGGAACCCACTAATAAAGGATTGGGTAATGATTGCATCACACCGTCAGAACAGACCTCAGATGCCAAAGGATTGGTGTCCGTTCTGTCCGGGTTCGGGAAAGGTTCCTGACCACTTTACAGTGTATGAATATGATAATGATTTCCCTGCACTTTCACAAAATCCGCCTGTACCGGATGATGTTGAAACAAGAATTTACAAGACAAAGCCGGCATACGGCAAGTGCGAAGTTATTTTGTACTCACCGGAGCATACTGTAACATTGCCGGAACTTCCTGTTGACCATATCAGAGAACTTGTTGATTTGTGGACAGAAAGATTTGTTGAAATAAGCAAGGACGAAAAGATTAAGTATGTATTTATTTTTGAAAACAGAGGTGACGTTGTAGGTGTTACAATGCCTCACCCTCACGGTCAGATTTACGGTTATTCTGTAATTCCGAAGAAATTACAGCTTGAAATGGAATCATGTAAGGAACATTTTGACGAAACACATAACTGTCTAATCTGCGATATGCTTGAAGATGAAATGAACTGCGGTGACAGAATTATTATGGAAAACGAAGATTTCGTTACATTCCTACCATTCTTCAGTGAATATCCTTACGGTATGTACATAGCCGCAAAGCGTCACGTACAGAATTTGTCACAGCTTACAGACAGTGAAAAGACAAATCTTGCAAAGATATTAAAGGAAACAACAGGTACATTTGACAGTTTGTTTGATTATAAGTTCCCTTATATGATGTGTATGTATCAAAACCCTGTAAACGGTGAAGATGTATCTGATTATTACCACTTCCATATCGCATTCTATCCGCCGATGAGAAGTGCAGATAAGATTAAGTATAACGCATCTTCTGAAACAGGTGCTTGGGCTCACTGTAACACAACTGCTCCTGAAGCAATGGCTGTTGAACTTAGAGCCGCACACGAAAAATTTCTTAAAAAAATGAACGGCTAAACCGAATGAGTCTGTCGACAATTTATCGACAGACTTATTTTTTGTTTAAAAAGTGTCACATACACAAAAAGTCGGTTTATAGCCGATAGTGTTTTCAAAATCGCTTTTAATCATATTTATTGAATAATCGACCTTATCTGCTTCAACGATTGCCCAAATACCTTTATCCTGACATCTTGCGGCGGCTATGCCGTCTGTATTGCGTGCAGTATTTGCAAGAAATTTATGCTCTGTGCCAATATCCCAAAAACGTTCCATGGATTGTTCCGAATTGTTTATTTCGCGGAAAAGTGTTTTTATATCACATCGTTTTAATGCGGCGGAAACGGTATTAATGCGTGTATTTTCGGTGGATAGGTGATACATATATTTAGCCGCTTTGCTGTTTTTAAACGATGATTTTGCGGTGCTCAGTATTTCGGGCGTCAAGTCTGATATTGAATTGACGTGAGGGTATAATCTTCGTATTTCAGACATGGCATATTTAATGTGCTTTGAATGGTTGCTTAACGGTTCTGTGCAGTGTGCGGTAAGAATTTTGTAGCCGGAAAGCGGCAACGGCAGGTTTTTCGGCTCACCACTGTTCATAAGTGTACAGTAGCCTTTTTTAGAAAAAAGTACAGCGAGATAAGGCGTTAAATCGTCGCTTAATGCACATATTGCGGCGGTTTCAAGAGGGGTGAGTTCTATATCACTTACTTGCATAAGTGATTTTATCAGTGCAGCCGAAAAAGCGTGTTTTGAGGATATAAAATTCGGTATCGTGTTATTGTACAGTATTTCTGCACCTTTTAAACCGCTGTTTTCAAGTGCGTGTATTAACTCGGCAAAGAATTTTGTTTTGCCTTTAAAAAGGTCTGTGGACGTGCTGAAAGGGTATTGCAGACATTTGTCTGTGGTAGTGTTTTCGATTTTTACATAGTTGCCGCCGCTTTTTCGTGCGAACATTTCAACTCGCATTGATAATGTACAGCATAACGACGGTGCAGTGGGTATATCTGTATGTCCGAGAAGTGTGCATAATGCGCCGTATGAGGTGTAGTGAAGAAATTTGCCTGATGTTTCGTACCGCTTGTAAAAGTCCTCTTTTAAAGTGAGAAAATTCAAAAAAATCACTCCTTTTTATTAGCTTGCCCATAATTTTGAATTAAATTCATTGTTGATTTGACGTTGCTTTAATCTCAGATAAATGAAAGGCTCCCCTTGAGGGGAGCTGTCGACAAAGTCGGCTGAGGGGTGGCTAAAATAAGAATATCACACGAATAGAAAAGCCACCACACCACCGCAAGCGGTCCCCTCTCCTCAAGGAGAGGCAAGGGACGACGAGGCACCGTCCCGTACAAGTTGGGAAATCCATACTAAAAGGCTCCTCTCGAGTGGAGCTGTCGACAAAGACGATTGAGGGGCTAAATATATATTTTTTTTGGTGAACGATGACCGCCTCTACGAATGTTTTGCTTGAGGGGAGAAATTAGCGTTAAAATCCCAATACAACTTGACAATTCACTTAAAAAAAGTTATAATAGTTAAATCGTAAGTGAAAATAAGAGAGGAATGACATAAAATGGCTGATGAAAAGGAATTTGTTTTAACACGAGAAGGTAAATTGGAACTTGAAAACGAACTTGATACTTTAAAAAATGTTACAAGAAAAGAAGTATCTGAAAAAATTAAAGAGGCTCGTTCATTTGGTGACCTTTCGGAAAATGCCGAATATGATGAAGCAAAAAATGAACAGGCAGAAGTAGAGGCAAGAATTAACGAAATCGAATATATGCTTAAATATGCAAGAGTTATTGACGATGAAGAAATCAAGTCAGACGTTGTAACTCCGGGTTCAAAGGTTGTTCTTGCAATATTCGGCGGTGAAGAAAAGTACACAATCGTCGGTTCAACAGAGGCTGATCCTTACAAGAACAAGTTATCATACGAATCACCTATCGGTGCGGCTTGTCTTAACAGAGCGGCAGGCGAAACTGTAAAGGCAAACACTCCCGGCGGTGAGATAGAATTTAAAATTCTTTCTATTGAAAAATAATCAAAAAAATAATTTAATAAGAAATTTAAGTGCGGTATTTGAATACCGCACTGTTTTTTTGCATAAATTTTCTTAGGGGGGTGAGGC
>NZ_JBKVWU010000091.1:0-8714 GCF_046972485.1 Hominilimicola sp. | reverse complement strand
GTATAATTTACGTTTTGTAACCGATTATAATGAATTGCTTGAAAAAATTCTTATCTTTGATAACGATATGAACGACAAGACTATGGAGGTTATAAAACTTATGGTATTGTCGCAGGACTTGGAAAAGGCGGAGCAGAGAGTTTGCCGTTTCGGAAAGTGTCAGGATGAAGTGATAGAATTTATGATATACGACACAATCGAAAATCAAACATACACATCAAAAGTGCCTAAAGAAACATACGACACAATCCATAAACAACTTCTTGAATCGGGTATGAAACCGTACAGCTTCGGGTGGGAAATGGTTGACGCGTCATATGCGACAAGACTTTTAAACGGGTTTAACAACTGATGGACAGAGTACTTGAATATGAAATTCCGTCAGAATATGACGGAGCGAATATAACGACTGTTTTAAAACAGCATTTTAAAATTTCAACAAATCTGATTAAGGACTTAAAGAAATACAAAGAGGGAATACAGGTAAACGGAGAACACAAACGTGTTGTGGATTTGGCGGCAAAGGGTGATATTTTAAAAATAACAATTCGTGACACTGCGTCCGAAAATATTGTGCCTACCGATATTCCGCTTGATATTGTGTATGAAGACGAGGACGTGCTTGTTATAAACAAACCGTCGAATATGCCGACTCACCCGTCAATGGGAAATTACGAAAATTCGCTTGCAAACGGTGTGATGTATTATTACAAAAGCAAAGGCGAGGAAAGAGTTTTTCGTGCGGTAAACCGTCTTGATAAAGATACTTCGGGACTTATGGCTGTTGCAAAAAATTCATACATACACGCAAGATTGGGTGAAGAAATACAGAAAAAAGAATTGAAACGAAAATATATGTGTATCGTGTGCGGTGATGTAGAGCGTGACGGAACGGTTGACGCACCGATAAGACGTGCCGACGGAAGTGTTATAAACAGAATTGTAGCACCTGACGGACAGAGAGCCGTAACACATTACAGAGTTGTAAAACGTTACGGAGAGTATACATTGCTTGAAATGGAGCTTGAAACGGGGCGTACGCATCAAATTCGTGTGCATATGGCATATATCGGTCATCCGCTTGTAGGCGACTGGCTTTACGGAACGGAGGACCACAATATTGCAAAAAGACAGATGTTACATTCGTGCTATCTTTGCTTTACGCATCCGATAACAGGTCAAATAATGGAGTTTAAAGACGAAATGGCAGAAGATATGAGAGCTTTTATCGAAAAACTTTCGTAAAATCATTGAAAAAACAGTAAAGTTATGATATGATAACATATATGTATTAATATTTTAATTTATTGAACTAAATTTAAGAGGTGATATAATGGCTTACAAAGTAGTTAAAAAGAATGTGCTTAATCCGCAAATCTTTTTAATGGAGGTTGAAGCTCCATTGGTTGCGAAGAAAGCAGAGCCTGGACAGTTCATCATTTTGAGAATTGATGAATACGGCGAAAGAGTTCCGTTTACAATCGCAGATTTTGACAGAGAAAAGGGAACAGTTACAATTATCGTACAAATCGTAGGTAAGACAACAAAGGACCTTGCACAGGTTGAAGAAGGAGAAGAAATTCTTGACTTTGCCGGACCTTTGGGAACACCTACACCGCTTGAAGGTCTAAAGAAAGTTGCGGTTATCGGCGGCGGTCTTGGTACAGCTATAGCTTATCCGCAGGCTAAGAAACTTCATAATCTTGGTGCCGACGTAACGGTTATCACAGGTTTTCGAAACAAGGATTTAGTTATTCTTGAAGATGAACTAAAGAAAGTTTCAAACAAACTTATCGTTGCAACAGACGACGGTTCAAACGGAAATCAAGGCTTTGTTACAGATATGCTTAAAAAAGAAATCGAAGCAGGCGAAAAGTTTGACGAAGTAATCGCAATCGGTCCGCTTGTAATGATGAAATTTGTCTGTAAGCTGACAGAACAATACAACATTCCTACAACAGTTTCAATGAACCCTGTTATGATTGACGGTACAGGTATGTGCGGCGGCTGCCGTGTAATAGTCGGCGGAGAAACAAAGTTCGCTTGCGTGGACGGTCCTGACTTTGACGGTCACAAGATTGACTGGGATACTGCTATGAAACGTGGCAGAATGTTTAAGGATTACGAAGAAAAATCATGTAAAGAAGGTCACTGCAGAATAGGCAGAACCAATCATCAAGACTGATTAAGGGAGGATTTTTAATATGCCAAATATGAGAATGGACAAAAATCCGATGCCGGAGCAATGTCCTAATGTAAGAAACAAGAATTTTCTTGAAGTAACAACAGGTTATACAGAGGAAATGGCAATAGACGAGGCACAGAGATGTCTTAACTGTAAACATAAGCCTTGTATGCAAGGCTGTCCTGTAAGCGTTAAAATCCCTGAATTTATCGCATTTGTTGCAAAGGGTGAATTTGAAAACGCTTATAAGAAGATTAAGGAAACAAATGCACTTCCTGCTGTTTGCGGCAGAGTATGTCCGCAGGAAAAGCAGTGTGAATCAAAGTGTGTAAGAGGTATCAAGGGCGAAAGCGTCGGTATCGGCAGACTTGAAAGATTTGTTGCCGACTGGCATATGAAGAATGTCAAGGAAGAAATTGAAAAGCCTGTTTCAAACGGTAAGAGAGTTGCAGTTGTAGGAAGCGGTCCTTCAGGACTTACAGTTGCGGGCGACCTTGCTAAAAAGGGTTACGAAGTAACAATTTACGAGGCATTCCATACAGCAGGCGGCGTTTTGATGTACGGTATTCCTGAATTCAGACTTCCAAAGGATATTGTGCAAAAGGAAATCTCTAACCTAAAGGAAATGGGTGTTGACATCGAAACTAACGTAGTTATCGGTAAGACACTTACTGTTGACGAATTGTTTGACGAAATGAATTTTGATGCGGTATATATCGGCTCAGGTGCAGGTCTGCCTCACTTTATGGGTATCGAGGGCGAAAGCCTTAACGGTGTATACAGTGCAAATGAATTCTTAACAAGAATTAATCTTATGAAGGGTTATAAGTTCCCTGAATACGATACACCTGTATATGTAGGTAAAAATGTTGCGGTTCTTGGCGGCGGTAACGTTGCTATGGACGCTGCAAGATCGGCAAAGCGTCTTGGCGCTGAAAATGTATATATTGTTTACAGACGTGGTAAGGAAGAACTTCCTGCAAGAGCGGAAGAAGTATTCCACGCAGAAGAAGAAGGTATCGAATTTAAACTTCTTCAAAATCCTACAAAGATTCTTGGCAACGAGGACGGTTGGGTAAACGGTATGGAAGTTATCAAGATGGAACTTGGCGAGCCTGACGACAGTGGCAGAAGACGTCCTGTTCCTATCGAGGGCAGTGAAGAAGTTATTGACGTAGATACAGTAGTTGTAGCTATCGGTCAAACTCCGAACCCGCTTATCAGAAAGACAACAAAGGGTCTTGATACAAATAAGAGAGGTTGTATCATTGCTGATGAGGAAACAGGTAAAACTTCAAAAGACCATGTATATGCCGGCGGTGACGTTGTAACAGGTGCCGCAACAGTTATTCTTGCAATGGGTGCGGGTAAAGCCGCAGCTGCTGCAATAGATGAAGAACTAAGCAAATAGAAACGGTTGGCAACAAATTGTTGCCAACCCAAAAATCACATCTTACGATGTAATTTTTGAGTATTTTTAGAGAAAAAATCATAAAGTTCCTCCAAAGTCGAAACTTTAGATTTTAAGCCATTTCTGTCGCACAGGTCGTCAGAAATGATTTTCAATGAGGTTAGCACCTCATACTCCCAAGAATAAAGTAGCCAAAACCATAACGGTTTTGGCTAAAATTTGAAAAAATGCACTCTTTACGGAGTGCATTTTTTGTACTCAAATTGTGTAATTTTCTATTTAGACCTTGAAAAAAAACGCTATATGTAGTAGAATATTTAGAGAAATAATTAAATTACGGAGGCAGTCTTATGAAGGTAATAGCTGCAACAAAAAACAAAGGAAAAATAAGAGAAATGCAAGAAATTCTTGCACCGCTTGACATTGAAATCGTATCACAACAAGAGCTTGGACTTGATGTTGATGTGGAAGAAACAGGCGACACGTTTGTAAAAAACGCACTTATTAAGGCAAGAGCGGTTGCTATGGTTTGCGATTATCCTATCCTTGCGGACGATTCGGGCATATGCGTTGAGGCACTCGGCGGTGCACCGGGTGTCAGAAGTGCAAGATACGCCGGTGATAATGCAACGGACGAGGACAGAATTAACAAACTTTTAACGGAACTCGGCGACAACGAAAACCGCAGAGCAAAGTTTGTGACGTCGGTAGCGTTTATAATGCCTGATGGTACGGAAATAACCGCTGAGGGTGAAGTAAAAGGCACGATAACAAAAGAGCCTAAGGGTGAAAACGGATTTGGATATGATCCGATATTTTTGTCTGACGAACTCGGTAAAACGTTTGCCGAAAGCAGTGACGAAGAAAAAAATTCAATCAGCCATCGCGGACGTGCATTGAAAAATCTGTATGATAAGTTGAAGAAAATGAATTAAATATAAGAAAGGTAACAGATTGCTATGATGAATGATATATATTTGGAATACATACTAAAGAAGAAAAAAACAGGCGGACAAAAGGCGATTATCGCAGTTATAATTTTTGCGGCGATTATTGTATCGCTGGCTTTGCTATTACTTATTTTTGCAACGGCTACTGCACTTTCGGGCACTCAATTCGGTTCGTTTTCATTTAGTATCGGACTTGTGCTTATAGCATTTGCGTGGTACGGTGCGTATTTGCTTATGAGTATGCAAAATATTGAGTACGAATATATACTTACAAACAGCGAAATTGATATTGATAAGATTATGTCAAAGAAAGCAAGAAAAAGAATTGCGAGTTTTGACTTTAAAGAAATAAATATTTGTGCGAATATCAATGATAACGAGCATAATCACGATTATAAAAACGTAACAGTAAGCAAAACTTTTGACGTTACGGGCGACAAGTCGAGAGGTAATGTTTACTTTGTTGATTACAGCCAAGACAGTGAAAATTACAGAGTATTGTTCCAGCCTACATCAAAGATGATTGAATCAATCAAGAGATTTAATCCGAGAAATGTATTTGTAATGGAGGACTAAAATATGAAAGCGTGTTTTGCCTCTGAAATGAGAGGTGTGGACAAGGCGGCAAGCGAAATCGGCGGAATACCGAGTATTGTGCTTATGGAAAATGCCGCTATGGCTTGTGTGGAAGAACTAAAAAACGACTTTGCAAACCTTTCGGAAAAATCGGTCGCAGTATTTTGCGGAAAAGGCAATAACGGCGGTGATGGTTTCGCAATCGCAAGACATCTGTACAATATGGGCATTGATGTGGCGGTTTATTTGGTATGCGGAAATGAATTTAAAGGCGACGCAAAAATTAATTTTGATATAATCAAGAGAATGAATATCAACATTGATGTCATTTCCGATATAGAGGATTTGAAATATATAGTGCGTTCGTATGACATAATTGTTGACGCAATTTTCGGAACAGGCATAAGTGGAACTGTACGCGGAATAAGTTATGACGTTATAAGTGAAATTAACGATAACGCAAAGTATATAATGGCGGTTGACGTTCCGAGCGGAATTAATTCCGACAGCGGCGAAATTTGCGGAGTATGTATAAAGGCTGACAAAACAGTGACTTTTGCGGCTTACAAAGTCGGTATGCTTATGTTCCCTGCGGCTGATTATGTGGGAAAGGCAGCGGTTAAGAATATTTCAATTCCGGACTATATAATTGACGGACAGAATTTGAAAATTAACGTAATTGACGATAAATTTGTGCGTTCAAATTTCCCTAAACGTGAAAACAATTCGCAGAAAGGCGATTACGGTAAGGTACTTGTTATAGCAGGTTCTGCCGGAATGACAGGGGCGGCATATTTGTCGTCACAAACCGCCGTTACAACAGGCAGCGGACTTGTTACGCTTGCAGTACCGAGCAGTCTTAACGGTGCCATGGAGGCAAAAACGACAGAAGTTATGACAGTGCCGTTAAGCGACAAAAACGGACGTATTTCTGCCGGGGCGATTGATGAAATTTTAAAACGAGTTGATAAAGCTGATACGGTGCTTATAGGCCCGGGATTGGGAAGATGTGACGATGTTTCGGAAGTTGTTGAAAGTGTGCTTGAATATTCAAAAGTTCCCGTTATAATCGATGCAGACGGAATAAATGCCGTAGCGGAAAATATGAAGGCTTTAAGCAGTTGCACTTGCCCTGTGATATTTACACCGCATACGGTTGAAATGTCACGTTTAACGGGACTTGAGAGGGAATATATTGAGGATAACAGACTTGTTACCGCAAAGGAGTTTGCGGAGGAAAACGGAGTCACTTTGATTTTAAAAGGACATCATACGATTGTAACAGGTCAGGACGGAGAACAATATATTAATATTACAGGCAATTCAGGTCTTGCAACAGGCGGCAGCGGTGATGTACTTGCCGGAACGGTTGCGTCACTTGTATCAAGAGGGATAAACGAAACCGTTGCGTCAGCTATGGCGGTGTACATACATGGTTTGGCGGGTGATATTGCCAAAGATAAGTATGGAATCGAGTCCGTAACCGCGTCTAAAGTTATGGAGTGTATTCCGTGTGCTTTAAGACAAATATTACAAGTAGAAAATTAAATGGCTATATGCTATAATTAATAAGAACTGAATTAAATCTCTCACAGCAATGTGGACGATTTTCATTCGGAAAAGGAGTAGTATAACAATGGATAAAAGAACTTGGGCAGAGGTTGATCTTGACGCAATAGCTCATAACATAAAGGAAATAAGAAAGATAACAAATCCGAATGCAAAAATAATGGCGGTAGTAAAAGCCGATGCATACGGTCACGGATTTTTGGAGGTTGCAAAAACGCTCCTTGAAAACGGCGCAGACCGTCTTGCCGTAGCGGTTTTGCAGGAGGGTAAACAGCTTAGAAGCCGTGGCGTAACCGTGCCGATTTTGATACTTGGTGCAAGCGGTGAAGAAGCTGTTGAAGATTTAATCAATTTTGATATAACACCGAGTGTATTCACATATGAATTTGCAAAAGCACTTTCTTATGAGGCTGAAAGAAAAGAAAAAGTTACGAAAATTCATATCAAAATTGATACAGGAATGAGCCGTATAGGTTTTCTTGCAGGAGAAGACAATGAAGAAATTGTAGACGAAATTATAAAAATATCAAAACTGCCTTATATTGAAATTGAAGGTATATTCTCACATTTTGCAACATCTGACGAGTACGATAAATCGTATACACTTTTGCAATACGGACGTTTTATGGATGTTTGCAACAGACTTGAAGAAAAAGGACTTAATATTCCGATTAAGCATATTTGCAACAGTGCCGGAATAATGATGTACCCTGAAATGCACCTTGATATGGTGCGTCCGGGTGTTATTTTGTACGGAATGTATCCGTCTGACGAAGTGGATAAGTCAAGACTTGATCTAATTCCTGCAATGACGCTAAAATCAACAATAACACATATAAAAGAAGTTGAACCGGGCAGAGGGGTAAGTTATGGAAAAGAGTACATAACCGATAAGAAAACCAAAATTGCAACAGTACCTATCGGTTATGCTGACGGATATTTAAGAAAGCTTGCAAAGCATGGTAAGATGATTGTTGACGGTGTAAAAGTTCCTATTATCGGAAGAATTTGTATGGATCAATGTATGATTGACGTTACAAATGTCCATAATATTGATAAAGGCGATGAAGTAATCATATTCGGACGTGAAGGAGTAACTGTTGATGATTTAGCCGAGTGGCTTGAAACAATAAACTACGAGGTGTCATGTGTAATAGGTAAGCGTATCCCGAGAATTTATACAAAAGACGGAAAGGCGGTGAAGGTATTAAACTACCTTATGTAGTTGATAAACGGTTATCTTGAAAACTGAAAAAGGGGGCCTGATTGCTTTGTCACAAATCAAAAAATCCGATAAAAATAAACTTGTAGCCGAACTTGAAAAAGGTTATAAGGAAATGGCGGATATAAATCTTGAACTGGCACAAATGTGTTTGGAGGCGGATAACGAAAGTCTTTCGCTGTGTGAGGAAAAACTGACGGAGTGTGAGTAAATTGATTGTGAAAAGAGGAGATATTTATTACGCCGATTTAAGCCCGGTTGTCGGAAGTGAACAAGGCGGTATAAGACCTGTACTTGTTATACAGAACGACATAGGTAATAAATACAGTCCTACGGTGATTGCGGCGGCTATAACAAGCCAAATTAATAAGGCAAAAATGCCTACGCATATCGAACTTGCTGCAAAGGATTACGGACTTAATAAGGATTCTGTGATATTGCTTGAGCAAATCAGGACGATTGATAAAAGAAGATTACGAGAGAAAATAGGCCGTATAGATGACGGACTTATGACAAGTGTTAATAATGCATTGTCAATAAGTTTCGGACTCGGCGGATTTTAAAAACCTCTTAATTATCGAAAATATGGGAGGTTTTAATATGGATAGAATAATAACGTGTTATGTAGCATAGGTAGCTACATATAAAAAGGTTATCGGCATTTTAGCCGATAACCTTTTTTTTTATTGTGTAGGGGTGTATATCTGTTTATAAAATCTGAATCAGTAACAAAAAATGAGGCTTTGAAATGAACCGACCCCCAAAA
This sequence comes from Hominilimicola sp., assembly GCF_046972485.1. NCBI lineage: Bacteria > Bacillati > Bacillota > Clostridia > Eubacteriales > Oscillospiraceae > Hominilimicola > Hominilimicola sp. The sequence continues at coordinate 35 of NZ_JBKVWU010000091.1, read as the reverse complement.
GTTAGACCAAAAATCTAACTATTGGGAGGTCGGTT
>NZ_JBKVWU010000090.1:0-8768 GCF_046972485.1 Hominilimicola sp. | reverse complement strand
AATGAAATGCTATCGAAAATTTACTTGCATTACTATAACCTAAACTCATAGCAAGTTCAATAGCCTCCGGAAGAAGTGCGTCACCGTCATCTTCAACATCAGGTGTAACACCGTTTTCGCCTGTTGCATGACGTTCTATTTCTTCTTCCAAATCCTCACTGTAATGAGTTTCGCCTACATTTTCTTTTATAAATTCAAGTACCGACTCAATTTCAGGGTCTGATACAAATGCACCCTGAACTCTTGTTGCGGCTCTTGCACCTGCGGGATGATACAACATATCACCCATACCAAGCAATTTTTCCGCACCGCCCTTATCAAGTATTGTACGGCTGTCCACTTGGCTCGATACCGCAAAAGCAATTCTTGACGGTATATTTGCTTTGATAAGACCTGTAATGACATCAACAGACGGTCTTTGTGTTGCGATAATCAAATGTATTCCTGCGGCACGGGCGAGTTGTGCCAAACGACAAACATAATCCTCAACTTCCTTTGCCGCAACCATCATCAAATCAGCCAACTCGTCTATTATAACAACAAGCTGTGGTATTTTCTCACCGCCTGTGCTTTCCATAAGTTTGTTGTAAGACTCAAGTTTTCTCACACCTGTATTTTTAAACAAATCATAGCGGCGCATCATTTCGCTTACCGCCCAATTAAGTGCACCTGCCGCCTTTTTAGGCTCTGTAACAACAGGCACAAGCAAATGCGGTATACCGTTGTAAACGCCAAGTTCAACAACCTTAGGGTCAATCATAATAAGCTTAACTTCCTCAGGTGACGACTTGTACAAAATACTCATAATAATACTGTTTACGCAAACACTTTTACCCGAACCTGTCTGACCGGCAATAAGAACGTGCGGCATTTTTGCAATATCGCCTATAACTACATTGCCGCCTATATCCTTACCCAAACCGACTGTCAATTTTGACTTTGCATTTTTGAATGCGTCCGATTCAAGCATTTCGCGTATTGAAACAGGAGTAACCTTGTTGTTAGGTATTTCAACACCGACAGCCGCCTTACCCGGAACAGGTGCAACAAGAACTGTTGACACAGCCAAATTAAGTGCTATATCGTCTGCAAGTCCTACTATTTTAGAAAGTTTAACACCTGTGTCCGGTTGAATTTCATATCTTGTTACAGTCGGACCTTGTGTTACTTGCAACAGTTTTGCTTTCACGCCGAAATTGTCAAGAACGGAAATAAGTTTTTCCGCCGTTCTTCTCATTTCTTCACGTTTATCACCCGAAGTTGCCTTAGGTTTGCTCAATAAATCCAAAGGCGGTATTACATATTTCGGAATAGGTCTTTCTATTGCCTTGTTAAATTCCTCGTTGTATCCCTCTTTTTCACTTTCGGACATATTCTTAGCCTTTTCGGGTTGTTCTTCCTTTTTCTCCCCGACTTCTTCTGTCGATTCTTCAACTATATCATCCATTTTACCGAATGCCTCATCTATACCGTTTGAAAAAGGTTCTTCTGCCGGTTCTTCTTTTATAGGCTTTTCTTTTGTTTTTGATGATTTTTTAGCAGTCGGTTTAGTTACTGATTTTTTTGTGTTATTCTTTGTGTCATTTGCAAATGAATTTGCCGCGTCAAGAGCACTTGTTTCTTCTTCGTAATATTCATCTTCATACACATCATCTGTATACTCATCTTCATATTCTTCTGCAAGCATTCTTTCTTCCATTCGTCTGTCATATTCTTCTTTTAATTCCGAATACTTATTTTTCGCACCAAACATAACATTTCTTGCCCATTTGAAAAATTCCGCAAAAAACGATACATTAGTTATAAAGCTTGCCAATACAATAAGTGTAATTGATAAAATTATGTAAGACGCAACTTTCTGCACCATTTGTTCCATAAATACAGAAACACACGCACCTAATAAACCTCCGCATATATACTGCTGACCTGCCGAAAAAGCATAGCTTATATCAGTATTAATCGACGAAAGATTTACAATCGCACTGACATTAATAAGTACCAAAAATGACAGTATAACCTTACTCCAAAAACGCTTTATGTCCTTAGTTTTAATAAGGTATGCCGATACACCCGCACAAACTACAGGCACAAAATAACCGCATATGCCGAACAATCCGCGGAACAGATTTTTCACTGCATTATTTATTACTCCGCCATTGCCTGTATCAATGTACATAAAAACAGCTAATAACAATGTAATGAGCATTGATGAGATAATGTATGTAGGCATATAGTTTTTTGTCTGATTATTCTTTTTTACAGTAGCTTTTGCCGTAGTTTTAGAACTTTTTTTTGAACTGCCCTTTTTAGCAGTTGACTTCTTTGTTGCCATAAAACCTTGCCTTTCTTATGTAAATAATAATTTTATTCATAAATATTCACTGTGTATTATATCACAAATCATTTAAAAATTCCACAATGTTATAATAATGTAATATTTAAAGTACTTGTTCCGTTGTCAGTTTATCTATTACCTGCGTTTCGGTTATAATGTCCTTTACTTTGCCGTCGTCACTTACAATGTAAACCACATTATAGTCTTTCGGAATAAATTTATCCACTATATCACAATAATTACACTCATTTTCAACCACAATATGTCTTACCGATTTTTTCTTTTTATTGTTGAACATCAATGTTTTAGTTAAATCCACATTATATTTTTCACTTTGAGTAAATATATTGCCTATCATCAAAGCAGAAAACAGCAATACCGAAAAATTGAATTTTGTAATGTACATCACATATATACCAAGTCCCATAATCATAGCAGAAAACACTGCGGATATTACAGTCATCATCTTATTTGCACTGTTATATCCGAGTCTGTATGCTATAATCTTTTTGAGCAAAATACCGCCGTCCAAAGGTACTGACGGAATCATATTCATACAAAACAGCATAGTATTGCTTATATAAAAAAACTTTACGCTTTCATTCGGATAACGGCTGTACACAATCATTGCGATAAGTGCAAATAAAATATTACAAAACGGTCCGCTGAAATATAATATCATTTCATCTGCAAGTGAATATACAAGTTTATTTTTTAATTTCAAATTGACACCGAACGGATAAAAGTCAATATGCGATATTTTAAGCCCTATACACACAGCCGCAAGGCAATGTGCCAATTCGTGCAAAATCATAACCGCATATGTGACGCAAAGCATATCCGCTTTATTAAATATAATGCAAAACACAAACAAGGCGATTGTCAGTACATTAACTCTTAAATATTTTGTTATTTTAATCAAGACAAGCACCCCCTCTGATTATTATATTCACATAGCATACAATACAGAACACAAAAATACCCTTTATGCTTTCACACAAAGGGTATTAAATCATTTTGCCGTATATTCAAATTGAATATCCACACGTTTATAATGATGTGTATTATCGATAGGAATTTCATAAAAGCCGTATTTTTCATATATATGCAATGCCGGTTTTAAAATACTGTTTGACAGGATTGTAAGTTTATTGGCACCGTTTTCCAAGGCATAATCCATACACGCTTTAAAAACAGCACTTCCCGCACCGTGTCCCTCATATCTTTCGTCTGCGGCAAGTTTACATATTTCCCACTCATTATTTGTCATAGGCTGTGCCATACACGTTGCATAAACTACACCGTTTTCAATAGCAAAATAAATCATTGCACCATTTTTGATAAGTTTATCTATATTTTCAAAAACTTCAAAATCATCACTTTCAAGTGCAAAGTATTTTGTTATCCAATTCTTGCTCAGACGGATAAAATCGTTTTTGTATTCGGGTTTATATTTTACAATTTCCATATTAATCATACTTTCTCTTGAATTTTGATTTATTATAGCATATAGATTATTTTTAGTAAAGCGAATATTTTTAGACAAATTCCGATTTTATGTTAAAAGTTTTGGGAAATAAAAATTCTCTGCAAAACAAATTGCAGAGAATTTTTGGTTATTCTTCAGTAATTATTAGTTTCATATTGTCCGTCGATTCCCAATAGAACTCTTTGTGTGATGATGAATTTTCAGTTTGCTTTATATCTTCGATGCTGATTTTTTCGATTGAGCTGTCCTTTAGCGTTCCGTTATCGTTGTAATCGGCCGTAATCTTTACACATTTCAAATCATCATTTGTAATTCTCGCCTCAATAACACCGCCTGCACAATTTGTACTGCTCTTTGGCGCAAATTTAACAGTAACGCTGTCCTTTCCTTCTGTATATTCTTCCGGAATTTCATAGAATACATCATATGCGTTATTCATCTTTTCGTTGTTAAGCGTTTGTTCGGCAAGTTTATTATCATCAATATAGATATAGAAATCACGCGTATAATTTACATTATTTTTTTTAAACGGTCCGTCACTGCCCCAATATCTTACAAACAGATAATTTTTATTGCTCTTATCCACTTCCAAAGAATATTGGAAATATGCGTTGTCACTACCGTATGCGTCACGCCAGTAATATGTTTTTGTACCGCTTGTAAAACTGCCGTTATTTGAATTTTTACTTGCCAAACCGTGTCCGAGTTCGTCCTGCTGACCGTCCGGTTCAACTCTGTCAATCGTTGCACTGTTCAGACGTTTATCATATTCATTCACACCGTTTCCTACGTTGAAATATACAGTATAGAAACTGTGGTGAATTTCATAGAACGGTTTTAGTTCAATATCCTTGCCTGTAGATGAATTTTCAGCCTTAATTTTAAACATCAACTTGTCCGTGTCAACCGTATCTATATACTTATCCAAATTGCTTGAATTACCTACAATATACGGTACATCAGCAGTTACACTGTCAATCTTAGTTTCATTTGAAATATATTCATTCACTCCGCTAACGTTGCTGACGCTTCCAAGGTCTGCCGCCAAAACCACAGGACCGTACTGATATGCCGCCTGTCCGTCAATTCTTGAATTGTATACTGTAACAGACATTGGAATTGTAATATCTATAATGTCGCCGTCTTTCCATTCGTTAGATATAGCAATATATTCTCCGCCCTTTGATGTATACGTCTTATTGCCTGCTTTTACTGTCATATCACTTTCAAGCCATGACGGAGCTCGTAGGTTGATATTTGCACTTCCTGTTCCTGCAACTTTAATTTGAACCTTGTCGGAATAAGGATATGTTGTTTCAACAGTGAATGTAAGACCTTTTTCTTCCCATTCATATGTACCCGGCATATAAAGATTTACATATAAATCGTCACCGTCTTCATAATACGCACATCTTGTGTATCTTCCCGGGTTCTCCATACCTGTACCCGTACAACACCACCAAGATTTATCCTTTTGCTCATATACTCTGTGGTGTCCTTGCAAAAGCGATACAAAGTACATTTTTGCACCTGTTTCAGGCTCTTGCTGACCGAGAATATGGTTGTACAAAGCCTTTTCATACCAATCCATATATGCACTGTCATGTTTCCAAGCGAATAAATGCTCAGACAGACGCATCATATTATATGTATTACAGCTTTCGCAAGTCTTAACTCCAAGTGTCTCTGCCTCCTCTGCCTCGAAATGTTCGGCAATCGAGTTACCGCCTATTGCGTATGAACGATTGTTTACAACGTAATTCCAGAAATTTTCGCAAGCCTTTTTATAATCGGCATATTTCTCCGGATTTTGTTCGTATATTTCTGCCGCACCGATTATTTTCGGTATTTGAGTATTTGCGTGAAGTCCTGTCAAACTGTCCTTACCTTGTATAAGCGGATTTAAAATCGAATCGTGAGTAAATCTTCTTGCCGTATCCAAATATTTTTCATCACCTGTAATTTCATACATTCTCGCAAAAATTTCATTCATACCACCGTATTCAACGTCAAGCATTGACTGCATTTGTGCGTCAGTAAGATTTGATGTACCGTCAACTGCCCAATCTGCAAATTTTTTCAATACTTCATAAGCAGTGTCATTTTCTGTATAGTCATACGCGTCAAGCAAGCCTTGATATATTTTGTGTATTCCGTACCATGGCACCCAATAGTTATCAGCCCACTTTGTATTACCGCTAAACAGTTTTGTAAAACAATCTTCGCTACATCCGCCTATATATGGTGAATTTGAAGTCTTTTGAAGTTCATCGAGTTTAGTTACCGCATAATTAAGTTTAGTCAAAACTTCTTCATTGCCTGTATCACGATATAATACCGCAGCTGCACTCATCCAATGTCCCAACGAATGTCCTGCAAGTGTGAATGTATCTTTTGAACTTCCCCAGTTGCTTGCACCTTTTCTTTCCCAACCGCCGTAACGCTGTGCATTGTTCGGAGCGGTCAATCCATGCATTTCGTATGACGGTGCAAGAAGTCTGTCAACGTCTATTGACAAAACATATTTAAGTCCTACTTGCTCACTCTTTTCAAATAAGCTGTCTTTCTCTAAATTAACTCTGTCTGTTCCGGCAAAGTTACCTGTATTATCTGCTTTTCTTTCCATTACGCTTGAAATTGCCTTTCCTGTTGATTTGTTATAAACGGCTGTTTTTACAGTCAAATTACCCTTATAATCTCTAATATCTTTCTTCATTTTTACAGTATTGTCGGACGGCACAAAATCTTTTGTATCTTCCGACAGAAGTGTATCACCACTGTAAATTTGCATTTTTAAAACCAAAGTATCGGTTAGTTCAGATGTTACAACATACTCCGCTTCAACAAATGATGAACCCGAATTTTTAACAATATTCATATTACGGATTACAGAATAATTATCGTCCAAAGAATCCGTTTCAACAGTTATATTCGCGATAACATCGTAGCTTTTTCCTGCTATTTTCGTAGTACCTGTTACTTTATACGTTCCCTTTTCGGTATAACTGCTCACTTCTCCCCAGTCAACTATCGTTTTGCTTGTCATTCCGTTTGTGTACGATACATCTACTTCTGACGGCAGCTTAATTTTGTCACCGACTTTTACTGTTAAATCTGTTGTTTCTATAGATTTAACTTCTGCCGCAGTAGCCTGCATTCGTGTTATAATTTCGTCTTGTGTTAATGCGTCATTGTATATTTCCATTTCATCAATACAACCAGTATAATTAGGATCTGAAGTATATTGAGATTTAGCAATATAATTTGCAGCCGAAGACGCAAGTGAACTCATAGACACCGTAATATTACCGCTTGCAACACTCTCACCGTTTATATACATTGTCGCCTTATTATCTTTCATTGTAACAGTTACGTATGACCAAACATTTTTATTAAGCGATACCGAAGATGTAATATTTTGCTCTTTTTGATTATTGTATTTCACCGCCAAACGCGGATAACCGTTACCGTTGTTTACGGTAAGAAATATATAATTCTTTTGGTCAGAGCCAAAGTCAAATACTCTTTCCCATGAAGTTAATCCGCTCGGTTTTATCCAGGCTGATACAGTAAAATTATCGCTTAACGGAAATTGACTTAAAGTCGCACTTCCGCCGTTAAATTCTACCGCATTATTTTTTTGACCGAGTATATTCGACACCGTACCCATATAGGTTAATCCTGTCATATCATCCATTGAATATGATGCTGTTAAATCAGCCGCATATGCACTTGCCTGCAATATAAATGCCGTAGCCGCTGCCGTTAAAATCACTTTCTTAAGCTTCATTTTCTCCCTCCAAAAATAAATTTTCAACAAATTAATCTTTATATATCCCGGGTTTCTTTAGCAATATTATATAGTATATTTTTTTAAAATTCAATTAACTATATTAACATCATTTGAATGTATATTAACATTTTCACATTGACTTTAATAACTGTTAATGCTATACTGAATATGCAGGAGGTACGCTATGAATCCGAGATTATATTTTGATGAAAAAACGTTAAAAAAATTAGGTGATGTATTTGTTGTAAACACATATTTCCCTATTAAAACAGTTCCCGACAGTGCCGACTATTTTTTGCTTGTATATATTGCTCATTCTAACGCCATACACAACATTGATAATACAAGCAGAAAATTAGAAGAAGGCGATGTCGTGCTAATATCGCCGAACGTAGTCAATTCATTCACCTGTACCCATAAAGATGAACTAACCATTGCATATTGTTGCGCGTTTTCCAAAAACGCATTACAATATAGCTTAAAACAGTATTCAGGCAATTTTCCGTTGCTTTCAGATTTTTTTGAGGGAAAACGCTCATATATACAAGTACACGACACACCGTCAAAAACAATACGAAATTTTATGATACAAATGATAGATAATTTTAACTATTCACAACCCGGATATTTGTTTTCAATCCGCAGTACAATAACACTGATTTTAGTTAATATGTTCAGATTGTATTCAGTTGATAAAAATAAAGCCGATGGTTTTCATTCCAATGTGGTTATAAATAACGTTACCAACTACATAAATTCAAAAATATATTCAAAGCTTTCGCTTAACGAAGTAGCCGATAAATTCGGTATCACCCCGCAACACCTTTGCCGATTGTTTAAGAAACACTTTAATATGACTTTCACTCAGTTTTCAAACAGGCAACGTGTCGATAAAATCCGTGATGAACTCGAAAATATCGACAGACCGATATATCAAACCTATGAAGAATTTGATTTCACACCTCAATATTTAAACAGTATGTTCAAAAAATATACCGGCTACTCTATCAGTGAATATAAAGCCAAATTCAACTATAAAGCCGGTAATCCGCTTTATACGATATAATAAAAAGCAACTTTTGTCATAAAAGGAGTAGGGGGTGCGGACATATTCTTGGACTATTTTATGCTGATAATCCAAGGCTATGTCT
>NZ_JBKVWU010000089.1:0-9024 GCF_046972485.1 Hominilimicola sp. | reverse complement strand
TCGTAAAGGTTTGTGATAAAATTATATACAGTAAAATATTTTAGGAGGGTTTTTTCCAATGTTAAAAGAAGATGTGCTTAAAAAGCTAACTGACTGTGGTCTTGTTGCAGTTGTAAGAGCTAACAATGCTGAAGAAGCAATTAAAATTTCAGACGCTTGTCTTGCAGGCGGTTGTACAGGTATCGAACTTACATTTACAGTTCCGGGTGCCGACAAGGTTATTGCTGCTTTGGCTGAAAAATATTCAAACGGCGAAATGATGCTTGGTGCAGGTACTGTTCTTGATCCTGAAACAGCAAGAATGGCTATCTTGGCAGGTGCAAACTTTATCGTAAGCCCTGCTTTCAATGCAGAAACAGCTAAGCTTTGTAACCGTTACAGAGTACCTTATATGCCTGGTTGTGCTACAATTACAGAAGTTATCACAGCTATGGAGGCAGGTGCTGACATCGTTAAGATATTCCCTGCAGATCTATACGGTCCTAAGATTATAAAGGATATTAAGGGTCCTCTTCCTCAGGCTCAAATGATGCCTACAGGCGGCGTTGACAAGGATAACGTTGCTGATTGGATTAAGGCAGGCGTTGTTGCAGTAGGTGCAGGTTCATCACTTACAAAGGGTGCTAAGACAGGCGACTACAACGCAATTACCGAAACAGCTAAAGAATTTATTGCAAATATCAAGGCTGCAAGAGCAGAACTTAACAAGTAATTTATAATTAAAGGAGATTTATATAATGGCAAAAGTTGTTACAATGGGTGAAATCATGCTTAGACTTTCAACCCCTGGAAATCAAAAATATATTCAAGCTACACAGTTTGACATAAACTACGGCGGCGGTGAAGCAAACGTTGCAGTTTCACTTGCAAACTACGGTCACGACGCTGAATTTGTTACAAAAGTTCCTGAAAACCCAATCGGCGCTTGCGCAGTTGCGGCACTAAGAAAATACGGTGTTGAAACAAAGCACATCGCTAAGGGCGGCGACAGACTTGGTATCTACTTCCTTGAAACAGGTGCGTCAATGAGACCTTCAAACGTTACATATGACAGAGCTAACTCATCAATCGCAACAGCAAGCATTTCTGATTTCGATTTTGACGAAATCTTTGAAGGTGCTGACTGGTTCCACTTCACAGGTATTACACCTGCTGTTTCAGACGCTGCCGCTGAACTTACAGAGGCTGCTTGTAAAGCTGCCAAGGCTCACGGCGTAACAGTTTCTTGTGACCTTAACTTCAGAAAGAAGCTTTGGACAAGCGAAAAAGCTCAAAAGGTTATGTCAAACCTTATGCAATATGTTGATGTTTGTATCGGTAACGAAGAAGATGCAGATAAAGTTCTTGGTTTCAAGCCTGAAAACACAGACGTAACAAGCGGTGAACTTAACCTTGCAGGTTACGAAAGCATTTTCAAGCAGATGGTTGCTAAGTTCGGATTTAAGTATGTTATTTCATCACTTAGAGTTTCTAAGTCAGCTTCTGATAACGGTTGGTCAGCTTGCATTTACTCAAGCGAAGATGATGAATTCTATCATTCAAGAGAATACAGAATTCGTCCAATCGTTGACCGTGTAGGCGGCGGCGATAGCTTTGCCGGCGGTACAATCTGCGGTTTTGTTGACGGTAAGAACTTCAAGGATGCTCTTGAATTCGGTGTTGCGGCATCAGCTCTTAAGCACACAATCCCTGGTGACTTTAACCTTGTTACAAGAGAAGAAGTTGAAACTCTTGCAGGCGGCGACGGCTCAGGTCGTGTACAAAGATAAGTTTTTAAGTATACAAAAAACGGCATTCGATAATGCCGTTTTTTTGTGCGCTCATTTACATTTGTATTTCGTTTTGTATACTTTGTTGAATTGTGTATTTTTTTGCTATATAATATCATTGTTGGATCATTCCGATATAGGTAAGACCTCTTAACGGTGTTTTCACCGGCGGTTATACTCTCTTTTATATTCACAGGCTGTTATGCTGAGTTTATGAAAGGGGGAATGCTTATGAAAAGTAAGCATATTGCTACATATGGCGAAGAAATTGCTCACAGCAATTTTAGAAATTATCATATTTTTAATAATTTTCTCTATAAAAGCACAATAACCGCCCTCCTACCAAGATTGCGGTTATTGTAATAACTAATTTCAGGGTATAACCGTTTGAGGTCTTACCTTTTTTCTATATTTATTATATATCTATTCATTCATTTTGTCAACACTACAAACAACTTTATATCAAGCTGATTTGTTCGCCACCATATTTATCTTCATACTTATTCAAATACTCAAAGCATTCATTCACGTCACACATAATACCGTTTTTAATACATTCGCTTTTATAAATCATATTAAGTTGTCTGCTGTTCGGAGATGAAAGCTGATAGCTGTTTCCGTACATTCTGATATATTTTTCTTTAAGTCCCGGAAAATGTTCATCGAGTTTTTTATAGAAATACTCTCTATTACCGTCACGCAACGTAACACCCATATCAAAATTAATAATCCCCTTCACTTTTGCTCTGACACAATAATCAAGTATTCCCCTAATATTTTCTTCGGTATCATTTATAAAAGGCAATATCGGGCAAAGCCACACAACAGTCGGTATACCGTTATCACGCAATATTTCAAGTGCACGAAATCTCTCATATGTAGTTTCAACATTCGGCTCAACAATGCGGCACAAATCCTCATCATATGTGGTAAGCGTCATCTGTACGACACATTTTGATTTTTCATTTATCTTCTTTAACAAATCAAGATCACGAAGAACTTTTGTCGATTTAGTAATCATTGTCACACCGAAACCATACCTTTCAATCACTTCAAGACACTTTCGCATATTACCGAGTTTTTCTTCTATTGGCATATACGGATCAGACATTGCACCTGTTCCAATCATACACTTGTTTCTCTTTCTTCTGAGTGCATTTTCCAACAATTCCACTGCATTAGCCTTAACCTCAATATCTTCAAATTTATGATTCATCTGATAACACAAACTTCTTGAATCACAATAAATACACCCATGCAAGCAACCTCTGTATATATTCATTCCGTTTTTCGCCGATAAAATCCCTTTAACATTTACTTTGTGCATACATTCCACCCTTTAGCATTATTATACTATTATATCACTTTTAATATTTCCGCACAAGAAAAAAAGTCGGTTACCCGACTTTATATATAAACTGTAATCGGCGAGAATGGGAAAACCGAAAACAGATTATAGTCTTTTATGTTCGCCTGTAATAGAGAACTGCACCCACTCGGCGATATTAACCGCATGGTCGCCGATTCTTTCAAAATACTTTGCAACCATAAGCATATCAAGCACTTCGGAAGTCCCCTCATCTTTTTTAATAATATCCACAAGGTCATTGACGATTTCTTCAAACAATGCGTCAACAACATCATCATTATGAGAAACTTCTTCTGCGATAAGCAAATCCTTTTTAATAAACGCCTCAACGCTCTTATTGACCATATCAATAGTTGCCGCCGCCATACGTTGAATATGCTTTGATTTTTTCAACATCTTCTTTTTTGCGGTTGCCGCAATTTCGGCTATATCCTCCGCCTGATCTCCGATACGTTCCATATCGGTTATCATTTTAAGTGCGGCTGAAATAAGTCTTAAATCACTTGCAACAGGCTGTTGAGTCAAAAGCAATTTCAAAGAAAGACTTTCAATCTCACGTTCTTTATTATCTATCGACTTTTCATAGTCATACGCTTTATTTATCGAATGTTCGTCACCGTCAAGTGCCTTTACCGCATTTGCGATTGCACTTTCAATAAGTCCGCCCATTGTAGTAAGTTCTTCATTGAGAAGCGCCAACTGTCTTTCAAATTCATCTCTCATTATCCAAACCTCCCTGTTATGTAATCTTCGGTTCTTTTATCTTTTGGTTTTGAGAAAATCTTTTGTGTATCGTCAAATTCCACTGCCTCACCAAGCAAGAAAAATGCTGTTTTATCCGAAACTCTTGCGGCTTGCTGCATATTGTGCGTAACCATAATTATAGTGTACTTATCCTTAAGCTCCCACACCAAGTCCTCAATTTTAGATGTGGATATAGGGTCAAGTGCCGAAGTCGGTTCATCCATAAGCAACACTTCCGGTTCTACCGCAAGTGCTCTTGCAATACAAAGTCTTTGTTGCTGACCGCCCGACATACCAAGTGCACTTTTCTTTAATCTATCCTTTGTTTCGTCCCATATAGCCGCCTGTTTTAACGAACGCTCAACTATTTCGTCAAGCTTGCTTTTCGCCTTAATTCCATGTGTTCTCGGACCGTATGCGATATTATCATATATACTCATAGGAAACGGATTAGGCTTTTGAAACACCATACCTACACGTCTGCGAAGTTCATTCACTTCAATATCGCCGTAAACATTTTTACCGTCAAGCAAAACCGTTCCGTCAATCTTACAACCCTCTACAAGGTCATTCATTCTGTTTAGCGTTTTTAAAAACGTAGACTTACCACACCCCGACGGGCCTATAAATGCCGTAACTTTATTTTCGGGAATCTGCATATCTATCCCTTTTAAAGCGTGGAAATCACCGTAATGCAAATGTAAATTCTTTATATCAAATTTCACTTTAAAATTCCATTCCTTTCTATATCATCAATCCTTTGCTGCAAACTTCTTCGCAACAAGTGATGATATAAAGTTAATTATCAACACAAATATCAACAATACAACCGCCGTTGCATATGCTTGATTTGTGTACAAGCCCTCGCTTGACAGTACATACATATGTATTGCAAGTGTACGTCCCGATGACAGAAGTCCTTTTGAAACCTCCGCAACAGTACCTGCCGTATAAATAAGCGCCGCCGTTTCACCGACAATTCTTCCTATTGCAAGGATAACGCCTGACAATATACCCGGCATTGCAGCCGGAAGAACAATTTTAAACACAGTTCTAAGCTTGCCTGCACCGACTCCGAAGCTTGCCTCACGATATGAATCGGATACTGCAAGAAGTGCCTCTTCTGTTGTTCTCATAATAAGCGGAAGTACCATTATTGCCAACGTTGCCGCACCGGCAAGTATTGAATATCCCCACTTTAAATATGTTACAAAGAACAACATTCCGAACAAACCATATACGATTGACGGTATTCCCGAAAGCGTTTCGGCGGTAAGCCTTATAATACCTACAACCTTGTTGCCCTTTTTCGCGTATTCAACAAGGTATATAGCAGTACATATTCCGAGCGGTACTGCAACTATAAGCGAACAGAGCGTCATTTCAATCGTGTTTATTATCGCCGGTAACATTGATACGTTTTCGGTTGTGTAATGTAAGCTGAACAATTTAGGGCTTAAATTAGGCAACCCCTTTATCAATATGTACGCAATCAAAAACAGTAATACACCAAACGTCAAACAGCTTGCAAGGATTACTGTTCCCTTTAATATTTTTGAGCCTAAATGTTTCATTGCTTGTTCCTTCCCTTTATGATACTAAATGATATGTTGATAAGAAGTATAAACACAAACAACACAACACCCGTTGCAATAAGCACTTCACGGTGTAAATCTGCCGCATAACCCATTTCGATTACGATATTTGAAGTCAAAGTTCTGACACCTTTTAAAATGCTTGACGGCATTCTCGCCTGATTACCGGCAACCATAATTACCGCCATTGTTTCACCAATCGCACGGCCTATACCAAGAATAACTCCTGCAAGTATTCCCGATTTTGCCGCAGGTAATATAACTGTAAATATACTTCTTTCCTTTGTTGCACCGAGTGCCAACGCACCCTCATAATAGCTTTCGGGTACACTTCTTATCGCACTTTCCGATACACCGATAATTGTCGGCAAAATCATTATTCCAAGCAAAATCGAGGCTGTAAGCATACTGTTTCCGTTTCCGCCGAAAACCGTTTTTACGAACGGAACAAGCACCACAAGTCCGAAAAAGCCGTATACTATCGAAGGAATACCTGCTAAAAGCTCCGTAGCAGGTTTGAGGATTTTATATAAGGGTTTTGGACAATATCTCGACATAAATATTGATGTCAGGATACCTACCGGTACACCAATAACGATTGCACCGGCGGTCACATATATACTTCCCAAAATCATCGGGAAGATTCCGAATGACGCAGGACTATCTGTCGGAGCCCAGTTAGTACCCGCAAGGAATTTGAAAAGTCCTACCTTACCCATTGCAGGTATTCCGTTTGCAAAAAGGAATACGCATATCAGCAATACGGCAAGTATTGAAGTAAGGGCAGCGGTGAAAAATACGCCGCCCATTATCTTCTCTTTGTATTTTCTCATGCTATTTCACTCCACATTGTCTTTGTACCTGTAAAGATGTCCTTTATATCCTCTGTTGACATATCGTCTGTCGGATTTTGAGGATTTACAATTACCGCAATACCGTCAAGTGCAATCGGTGTTGCTGTCAATGCAGCGCTTTCACTGTCTTTTAATTCTCTTGACGCCATACCGATGTCGCAAGTACCTTCCATTGCACCTGTCATACCGGCAGTTGAGTCACTTGTTTGAAGTTCTATTTCTGCATTTGTATTGACTTTTAGATAAGCCTCTTTAAGCTTTTCCATTACAGGTGATACCGAAGATGAACCTGCTACAACGATTTTGCCTGCCGGCTTTGAACCTGCATACGGTTGAGCATCATCGTTGATTTTAATATATCCGTCTGAAACTATTTCCTGTCCCTCACTTGATAGGATATAGTCGATAAAGTCTTGTGCAACATCTGAAATATCAGATTTTGTTGCTATATTAAAAGGTCTTGCAACCTTGTATGTACCGTTCTTTACGTTTTCGGCTGTTGCCTCTACTCCGTCAACTTTGACTGCCTTGACGCTTGATGAAAGTGAGCCAAGCGATACATAACCGATACCGTATTCGTCACCCGCAACGTTTGTAAGCATAACGTCAGTCTTGTTTGCGATTACTGCCTCGTTTGTTGTCTTGTCAGTCTTTGTGCCGTCTGCACCTTTTTCCTCTATTCCCATAAGTTCTATGAATGCGCCTCTTGTACCACTGCCGTTTTCTCTTGATACAACTGTGATGTCACTGTCTGCTTTAAAATCAGATGACGATGATGTTGTCGAAGTTGATGACTGCGGTGATTGTGTTGTTTCTCCGCAACCTGCAAGGGCTGTCATAGCCATAACGCCTACTAATATTCCTGCCAATAAATTTCTTTTCTTCATTTTTCTTATCTCCTTTTTACTTTATGAGTTTATTATAGACCTCTTATGTAAAATCCACTATCTGAATATACTTAAATAAATGTAAAATAAAAAGTCGGTTTGTAAAATCCAACTTAAATGTGTAAGATAATTTTTAAATAGCACGCGTTAATAACAAAACAACTTCAACTTACATATTATATACAGCAGAGAAAACTATATAAGGAGGATACACTATGTTTGAAAATGTTTCTGTTATAGGCGGTGATTTAAGACAACTTACTGTTGCAAAGCTTTTGAAAGCTGAAGGGTATCACGTTTTTCTATACGGCTTTGATAAAGATATACAGCTTGAAACACTTGAATGTGAAACTGATAAAGATTTGGTTTTGAGTGCAGATATAGTAATTTTGCCTGTACCCGTAACCTTTGACGGCAATACAATTAACTCGCCTTACGCAAAAGAACCGATGATTATTGATGCTTTTCTGAGCGAAATAAACCCGTCCGCTTTGGTGTTCGGCGGACAAATACAACCTAATTTTCAAAAAGCACTCGAAGATAACCATATCGCATATCGCGACTACCTTAAACGCGAAGAACTTTCAATAAAAAATGCCGTCCCTACGGCATTGGTGATATAGGTATTGATTTTGGGGATATAAAAACAGATCATATATTCAATTAACTCATTAATATTATTATAATCAATAAACATCATCTGCCTCCTCAAAAAGAAACAATCTCACAACTTTCAATAACAGTCGTATACTTTTCCATATAACCGTGAGTTGAGTATTTAATTTTAAAAGCAAAATCTATATATTTCAGTTTCACAAGCATATAATCATCATACACAATAATTTTATCGACAATCTCTCCGTACACATTTTCGGAGCAAACTGCATTGATTATTATATCACGCAACTCATCTGTATTGTTCTGTCTTTCCTGTATAGCGGTTTGGTTGTTCTGTTGTTTCTGCAAAATAGCATTGATTTTCTCAATCTCTTTATCATACTTATCTTTAAGAGCAGTCATTTCGTCTTTGTTTATGTCACCGCTATAATAACTGTCCAGCATACGCATTTTTTTATTTTGTATATCCTGTATCTGTAACGTCAGATTTTGCGTATTATCTTCCGACGTATCAGCCGAATTATTAATCTCATTCAATATATCGTCGGCAATATTATTAATATCCACATCAAGCTGTTCGGTTATAAACTTCATACAAGTCAAAAGCGACTTATTGTTTACGGTACGCATATTGCAGCCGACTTGATTATTATTTTTATCAAGCTTTTTATTTCCATGAGCCGTTCTTTCATGACAAGCCCACGTTATGTAGATACCGCTTTTCTTTTTTGATTTACGTATCACAAACCTTGAACCACATTCGGAACAAATTATCTTACCGCTGCACCAATATCGGTTGGAATACTTTTTCTTAGTGCTTTTATCCACACTTCGCCTTTGCAATTCAGCCTGTGCCATATTCCACATTTTACGGCTGATTATCCCCTCATGATGATTTTCAATATATATTTTATCCTCACTTTCGTTTATAACTTTATGATGTGTAAGATAATCTTTCGTGACATACTTTTTTTGCAGTAAATCACCTACATACTTTTCATTACGTAAGATATTTAAAATCATCGTACTGCTCCAAAAATCTTTACTTGATTTAGGCGGTTTTATGCCATCTTCGTAAAGTTCCCGTGCAACAATATGCGTACCTTTACCCTCATTTACGTACTTATGAAAAATCAATTTAACAACTTCTGCCTCACTTTCATTAACAGACAATACACCGTCATTAAT
>NZ_JBKVWU010000088.1:0-9114 GCF_046972485.1 Hominilimicola sp. | reverse complement strand
CCTGTGTTGCGTTCCACACGGAAAACTGCCATAGCTTCATCACTCCTTTGCTTTAGATTTGTTGCGCAGTAGAACGCGGATTTTGAGGGGTAAGGTATCTTTTCCTTGCTTCCTCTGTTTTGCGTTCTGTAAGCCCGATAAATCAAGGCTTTTTTTGCCCCTACTGCGTAACATGAGGGCATAAAAATAGCGGCGTTCCTGTTCTCCCAGTGAGAGAGTGAGAAACGCCGCTGTGCGGGTCGCTATTTCATTTCTTCTGCTATCAGTTCTTGCATGACTTCTCCAAAGTCTGCCATGAAAGAAAAGATGAAGTATTCCAAAACGTCGGGGTCTGCGTCCATAGGCTCGGCTTCCTCTGAAAAAGGCAAGCCCATTAGCCCATAAAGCAGTTTGATGATTTTGAACAGCTTGCCCCGGTCGGTGGGGTTGTTCATGGTTACAAGTACGTTGGTAAGGCGGTTGATTGTTTCCATGTCGCCGCCTGTCGTTACCCATACCATTTCCGCGAACGGCTGCGTGATTGCCCCGGCGACAAGGTTTATCTTATCCTTGCCGATTTCGCCGGACGGAAGTATAATACCCTTAGTCAAAAGTTCGTTTTTCATGTCGTCCTCCTTATATTCTGTGGTGCTAAAATGGTGCCCGGTCTTACAAAAACACCTTATGCGGAGATATGACAAGAAAAATGAAGATATGCGGAAAACCTTGATTTTAAGCCATTTTCACATTGGTTTATAAACATTTGTGAGGACTTATAAAAGGTTTTGCGTCTATCAAATCAATAAAAAATAACGGTGAAACGGATATACCCGTAAATATGATGATTGCATTGTATGATGAAAACGGAACTTTAAAGGAATTGAAAACCGAAAAGCATACAGTAACGGCTAATAGTGCCAACGAATATAGCATTACATATTCAAATTCAGCGATTGAAAGCGGAGATTATATTAAAGCGTTCTTATGGAACAGTTTAGAGAATATGAAGCCGCTTACAGAAGCAAAGATTTTGCGTTAATTCTCTCTATATATATATGTTAATTCTCTCTCTATATATATTTTATAAATGCCAATTCGGAATATTTCGGATTGGCATTTATAGTATAAGACTTCAAGGAGGATAATATGAAACTGATAAATAAAAACATAAATGTAATTACAATGAAATATCCCTCGTCGTGGCATAAAGTCTTGTGGCGCGAGGGTTTGGTGAGCGGTAACGGAAAAATAGGCGCAAATGTGTACGGCGGCACAAAACGCGAAAGTATGCTTATAAATCACAGTGCTTTATGGACGGGTACGGAATGTAATCCTCTCCCTGATATAAGCGGAAGTCTGACAAAGACACGTCAAGCAATGGATAACAGAGATTTCAATACGGCAAATTGGATTTTAACAAATGCGCTTACAGAAAGCGGATATAACAATGAGCGCGGTTATCCGCTGCCACTTGCAGAACTTAATATGTCTTTTACAGGCTTTACAGGATTTTCTGATTATCTTCGCGCTGTCAATATGGAAACAGGCGAAGTAAGCTCACAATTCCGTGAAAAAGATGTGTGGGTAAAAAAAGATTTATTCGTATCACGAAAAGACGATATGATACTTCTTAGAATACAGGCAGATAAGCCTTTCTTGGACGCTGTATTTTCATTAGATGTTCCAACAGCTACCGACAGCTCCGACAAAACATATCAATATGTAAAGGAACATAGCCGTACTGAAATAGACAGTAATATTATCATTTATAAATCGCTTAATACCAATAAAAAACCATACGGTGCGGCGGTAAAAATCGAAAGTGCTGACGGTGATATTAAAAACATTGAAAATCGTATCAATGTAAATTGTGCGTCTGATATTCTTATTAAAATAAAGGTGTTTGTAAATGGCTGTCCTGATAAAGACAAGTTGAAATTTGAGAATAACAGCTATGAATATTATCTAAACCGTCATATTCCGCTTCACAGTGCCTTGTATCATAGTGCGGAGCTTAACTTGTTTGAGAACAATGATTTATCGAATGAGGAACTTATGTTAAAAGCGTATAGCGGCAAATCTCCGAATGAGCTTATCGAAAAACTATGGCGGTACGGACGGTATTTGTTTATATCGGGAAGTTCTAAGGACGGATTTCCGTTTTCTATGTACGGCTTATGGTGCGGAGATTATAAGGCTGTATGGAGCCATAATATGGCGAATGAAAATATACAGATGATGTATTGGCATACCAATATCGGCAATCTGGAGGAGCTTAACAAGGCATTATTAGACTATTATATAAGCAGACTTGACAGCTTTGAGGAGTGCGCTAAAAAACTTTACGGCTGCAATGGTATATTTATTCCGGCAGGAACAACACCGAATATGCCGCTGCCTTGTCAGCTTGTTCCTGTAATTATAAATTGGACGGGCGCAGCGGGTTGGCTGGCGCAGCATTATTATAAATATTATTCCTATACGGGAGATAGCGAATATCTGCATAGTGTTGTTTTACCGTTTATGAAAGCGGCGGCGGATTTTTACGAGGATTTTATTGTGTTTGACAAAAACGGACATATAAAAATATATCCGAGTGTTTCGCCCGAAAATTCTCCTTTGAATTTTATTCCAAAAGACAATGTTGATATGGCGCACCCTATGACAAGCGCGGTTAATTCCACTATGGATTTGGCGATAATCAAGGAATTGTTTACAAATTTAATCGAGTTATGCGTCGAGCATAATATATACGGCAACAAAATTAAAATATGGGAAAATATCGTAAATTCCATTCCCGAATATAGCGTAAATAAAGACGGAGCCGTTAAGGAATGGCAGTACGATGATTTTGAGGACAGGTATTATCACAGGCATTTGTCGCATATATATCCTGTTTTTCCGGGTGATGAAATAACAACAAACGACGATATGGTATCAGCATTTGAAAAGGCGGTTGATTTGAGAGATATTAGCGCACAAACAGGTTGGTCGCAGGCGCATATGGCGTCAATATATGCAAGATTTAATCGCGGTAATGACGCGATGGACTGCTTAAATAATCTCGTAAGAAGCTGTATGCAGACTAATTTTTTCACGCTGCATAATGATTGGCGGCGAATGGATTTGTCTTTGGAAATGGACTCTGCCGCTCCTATTCAGCTTGACGCAAGTATGGGATATGTAAACGCAGTGCAGGAAATGATTTTGTATTCATCAAAGAAATTGATAAAACTTCTTCCGGCTCTAAGCGATGATATGCAGCACGGAAAAATTACAGGCTGGAGATTTGAGGGCGGCACTATTGATATGAAATGGAATATACCTCAAAATGAGTTTAAAGCAGAATTAACAGCAAGCAAAACATTTAATATAATAATCGAACTGCCTCCATTTTGCGCGAATAATATGATTTGTAACAGCAAAAATATTATCTCACAAAACGGTAGAACGGTTGAGGTTAAATTAACAAAAGGTGATAAATTGATTTTAGGTAATAGTGAACGATTTACTAATGTACAGGAGATATGAATAGAGTAAAAAACGAGAAATCCATTTGCAGGTCTGATAAAAAACTTTATTTATCAAAAAAATAGAATACTCTAATTCTATCTTTGCACCTATCAATGCGAAAAATGACACTTTAACAGTAAATAACAATGAAAGCGTAATATTGTGTGTATTTATGACACATAGTATTACGCTTTTTTATTTTTATATGGCAGAAATTAAGAATAGTCAATTTTTTTATGATTTTATCTGTAAAATTTCTGTTATTTGTGCTTATATAATATATATTTTTTTTATCGTGTGCAAATGGTACAAGCCCCCTGTCCGTTATCTATAAAGCCGATTTTGAAATTTGATAACTCAAAAATTCAAAGTCGGAGGTTATAAAAACAAAAAAAGAATTGCTAATGATAAAGAAAATCAGGCAGTTTTAAAAAATGTTCACGAGCCTATTATTGAGCGTGCAGTTTGGGAAAATTTACAGAATAATCGCGGTACGACAAGAAAGCGCAAAAAGGCAGACGGTGAAAAGAATATGTTTTCGGGTTTGCTGGTATGCGCCGATTGTTGCAGCAATTTATGGTATCATTTCAATCAGGCAAATCACGATATTAAGTATTTTAACTGTTCGGGATATAATAAAGGTGGCAGAAAGGTTTGCTCATCAACTCACTATATCCATGTATATTTTTTAGAACAAGTTGTATTGGGTGAAATTAGACGATTGACGAAGTTTGCAACACAATATGAAACGGAATTTGCTCAAATAGTTATGGGACATTCTATAAAGGCAGCAGAACAGGAGCAGCGAATGAAGCAGAAAGAATTAAACTCTTTGATTGCACGAGATAAAGAGCTTGATACTCTTTTTGAAAAAATTTATGAAGATAATGTTTTAGGTAAAATATCTGATGAACGATTTTCAAAGTTATCTGTCAAGTATGATACTGAACAAAAAGAGCTTAATATTCGTGTAAAAGAGTTAGAAGATGAACTCGCAAAAAAACAAAACAAGTCTGTTTCGGCTGATATGTTTATAACATCTGTCAGGAAATACACAAGAGCAAGAAAGTTGACAACGAAAATGCTGAATGAGTTAATTGAAAAAATAGAAGTCTATCAGGCCGAAGAAATTGACGGTAAACGAATACAACGGTTGAAAATCCACTATAACTGTATAGGGAGTATTGAGATACCGAATATTGATAAATCACCTGAAAATAATGTATCTGTACACACACGACAAGGTGTAGACATTCACTATGCGGCGTGTGCAGAATAAATAAAAAACGAGTGTTCTTACAAAACTGTTCAGGTTCTGTAAAAACACTCGTAATGGTGCAGATGAAGGGACTTGAACCCCCACGTCGGTGACACTAGATCCTAAGTCTAGCGCGTCTGCCAATTCCGCCACATCTGCAAACAACATAATACATTATAGCAGTGAAAAGTTGATTTGTCAATACTTTTTTATAAAAAAATTAAATTTTTTATTCTTTCAACATATTATGCGTTTTATCAATGATAAAAGTCATAGCGGACGGCATAACATTTATGACGGTATGTTTAGGATTGCCACCGTATTCGCCGTCAAGGGTCCATTTAATATTCTCATCACATTCAAATTCAAAATACGAAGATTTTACAAACAAATATTCATCGCCGGAATTTTCGCCACGCATAAGATTAATAAGAATATTTTGAAATTCGATAAGATTAGTCGGACGTTTAAAAACGAGCATTTCAAACAATCCGTCATTCAAATCTACATTTTTAAGTTGTTTTGTTTTATGCAATCCCGCAACGGAGGTTGCGTTTAAAATCATACATAGGAATATATCGCCTTCAAATTCGCCGTTATCGTATTTTATTTTAACGTGATAAGACGGAAGGGAAGAAAGTCGTTTCATACCCTCCAAAACATATGCGGTATGACCGAGAATGTTTTTTGTTTCCTGCGGTGTATCATAAGGGACATCGGTAAATGCGCCGAATGCGGCAACATAGTTAAAAGTCGTACTGTTAAACTTACCGATATCGCATTTAAACGGAACGCCGTTTACGGCAATATCGGACGACTTCGCTATACTTTTCGGCAATTCAAGAGTAGAGGCAAAGTCATTTGTTGTGCCTGTTGGGATATATCCAAGACAAGGTCTTTTGTCGGCGTCAAATTCCATAAGTCCTTTTACTGCTTCATTTAAAGTACCGTCGCCGCCTGATACAACGATTCTGTCAAATTTATCACCGTTATTTTTTATATAATTATATGCGTCCAAACGTTCTTGAGTCGGACGGACTGTAATATCATATTCGGCTTTGGCAAATTTATCGAGAATATCAAGAAGATGATTTTTTATTTGCCCTTTACCCGAATGTGGATTAAAAATAAAAAGCATTTTCTTTGTCATAGAAATCACCTCAAACTTTTAAGTATTTTATATATAAATTATACCTTTCTAAAAGAAAATAGTCAAGAAAATACTTGCCATTAATGTAGTTTGCGTGTATAATATTACTATTATGCAACAAATAGGAGGGAAAATAATTGCATATAGTAAAGGAAAAGAGATTTTATATTAATCTGCTCACAATAACAATACCGATTGCACTGCAAAATCTTATCAGTTTTGCGACAAGTATGATGGATACGATTATGTTGGGACGAGCAGACGATACGGGTGTGTTTTTGTCAGCATCATCGCTTGCAAATCAGCCGTTTTTCATTTTATCGCTTGTCTGTTTCGGCTTGGCGGGTGCATCAACGGTACTTAGTGCGCAATATTGGGGAAAACGTGATACTGCGTCAATACGGTCGATTTATTCGATTATATTAAAAGTTGCGTTTGTTATTTCAACACTTATGGCACTTGCGGTACTTATATTTCCGCAAGCCGTGATGGGGATATATTCAAACAATGATGAAATAATTGCGGCAGGAATATCATATCTGCGTATTATCGGTTTTGCATATATTTTGTTTGGTCTAAGCAATACGATGATATGCTGTATAAGAAGTATAGAGCTTGTGAAAATATCTGTTGTGGTAAATATTACATCGTTCTGTACAAACGTATTTTTGAATTGGGTGCTTATTTTCGGTAATCTCGGAGCACCGGCGCTGGGTATTCGCGGTGCGGCGATTGCAACGCTCACAGCAAGAATACTTGAATTTTTGATAGTAAGTATATACATTTTCTGCATTGACAAACGTCTTAATTTTAAACCTAAGCATTTGTTCTTGTTTGACAAGATATTTGCGCTTGACTTGTTTCAACACGGATTGCCTGTATTTATAAATGAAGTTATGTGGTCGCTCGGTGTATCGGCACAAGCGGCAATACTCGGACACATTAAATATTCAGCCGGTGACCCCGTTGCAGCCAATTCAATCGCGTCAATGGTGCAACAGCTTTCAACGGTTGTTATATTCGGTATCGCTAATGCGGCAGGAATTATAATAGGTAAATCTATCGGTTCGGGAAAAATCGAAAGGGCAAAGGTTGAAGCAAAAACATTAAAATATTTAAGCTATGTTATCGGCGTTATTGCCTGCGGAGTTATATTGCTTTTGAAGAATTTTGTTATCAATTTCTACACAATTCCGCCCGAAACAAAGGCACTTGCAAATGAATTGATGGTAACGATTGCGTTCATAACTATATTTGTATCGGTTTCATCTGTTACGATTGTCGGAATACTTCGCGGCGGAGGAGATACAAGATTTTGTATGGTTGCAGAAATTATTACGCTTTGGTGTGTTGCAACACCGCTTGCACTGATAGGTTCACTTTTAAGGTTGCCTGTACCGCTTGTACTGATTTTGATGAAAAGTGATGAGCCGTTAAAAAGTTTGGTGGCGGTCATTCGTATAAATAAAAATAAATGGATAAAATCGCTTGCAAGAGATTTTAACAGGGAGGAAGTATAATGAGAATACTCGGAATAGATTACGGTGACGCAAGAGTGGGAATTGCGGTAAGTGATTTGCTCGGCTTTATGGCACAAGGCGTAAGAACGATAAAAAACAGAGGTACCGAAAAATTACTGACCGAATTAAAGGAAATACTTGACGAATACAAACCCGAAAAAATAGTTATCGGTCTGCCGAAAAATATGGACGGAAGTGAGGGTTTTCGTGTTGACGCAACGCACGAATTTGCCGACGCACTTAAAACAATATATGACGGCGAAATTATATTTTGGGATGAAAGACTTTCGTCTGTCGGTGCGGCAAGGTTTCTGAATGAAACAAATACACGCGGAAAAAAACGAAAAAATGTATTGGATACCGTTGCGGCGTGCATAATACTTGACGGATATTTAAGTTCGCAAAAAAATAAATAGATTGACATTTCAAGTGGTATATATTACAATATAAATAGTTAAAATAAATAACGGAAAGAGAAAGGAATTTTTATAATGGAAAATAACATAATAATGCTTGAAGACGAACACGGTTGTATGATTGAATTTGAAACAATCGATGTATTTGAATTTGAAGGTGTAACATATTTCGCACTTCTTGAAGTTCTTCCTGAAGGTCAGGAAAATGATGAAGTTCTTATTATGCAGGTTGAGGGTGACGTTGAGTCAGAAGAGGCTGAGCTTGTAATGGTTGAGGATGAGGCAAGACTTGAGGCTGCATTTAATGAATTTTTAAGACGTGATGAGGAAATGGCAAACGAAGAATAATATCGGCAAAACCATAGAGGTAATGTCAAAATAATTCGTTTTGTAAGTTTTTTTGAAAAACTATAAATTTCCTATTGAAATTTTGTTCATTATGTGCTATTATAATAACAGAAAAACAAAATAGCTAATTACCCTGAGATTTCGCGTTTAAAAGTCTTTTTTTTACCAACACTTCTTAAAAGGGATATTATCTCCGTTTATGGCGTATACGCCTCCGTTCCTTCGGGAATGCCAGTGGACATATAAAGTAAACGGGATTTAGCCCACCTGCATGAGCAGGTAGAAACTCGACTTTAACTGACGGTTATTTTGGGGTTTTTTTTATTGCCTGTTTTTTTATTGACAATACAATATTGAAATGATATAATTAAATATGTGTATTTATGATAAAAATTACTTCGGAGGATATTAATGATAACAGGAAAACAAAGAGCGTATTTAAGAAAAATGGCGCATCAGCTTGAACCTATATTCCAAATAGGCAAAGAAGGTGTTACTGACGCATTTATTGATGGACTTAACAAAGCACTTACAAAACGTGAAATTTTAAAGGTGCATATACTTGAAACTGCAATGCTTGATACTCGCGACACCTGCAATTACGTTGCGGAACGTCTTGAAGCGGAGCCGGTGCAGGCAATCGGAAATAAGTTTATAATTTATCGTAAATCCGATGAAGAAAAATACAGAAAAATCGAGTTGCCGAGGAAATGAAAATAGGAATAATGGGCGGTACATTCAATCCTATCCATAACGCACATCTCTTAATTGCGGAAATGGCAAGGGAGGAATACGGACTTGACCGTGTGATATTTATAACGGACGGCAATCCGCCTCATAAGAGTGCGAACGTTACGGCAAAACAACGCTTTGAAATGACGCATATTGCCATAGCGGATAACAGTGCTTTTGAGGAGGACGATTTTGAAA
>NZ_JBKVWU010000087.1:0-9133 GCF_046972485.1 Hominilimicola sp. | reverse complement strand
TCTGCTGTTTCTTCCGCCGGAGTTTCCTCAGCCGGTGCAGCTTCTTCAGCTGCAGGAGCTTCCTCAGCGCTCTTCTTTGCTATTAGGTCTGCGATTTCTTCGCCACCGTCAGCAATAGTTGCAAGCAATCTTGCAAGTGAAGAAATAGGTGAGTTCAAGCTTCCCATCATCTTTGCGATCAATGTATCCATGTTTGGTGTAGCTGCAAGCTTATTAACCTCGTCAAGAGAAATTACAGCGCCGTCCATGAAACCTGTCTTAATTTCAAGCTTATCGTTTTCCTTAGCAAAATCAGCAATAACCTTTGCAGGTGCAACTGCGTCTTCTGAAGAAACAGCGATAGCTGTCGGTCCGTGAAGTGCTTCATCAAGAGCATCAAGACCAACTTCCTTTGCAGCAAGACGAAGAAGTGTGTTCTTAATAACGAAATACTTAACGTTAGCTTCTCTAAGCTTTCTTCTAAGTTCAGTATCCTCTTCAACGTTCAAACCACGGTAGTCTACAAGCACGCCTGTCTGAGCAGCCTTCAAAATTTCAACTGTTTCGGCAACTTGTGCTTTCTTAGCCTCTAAAACCTTTTCACTTGGCATAATTCGTTTCACCTCCTGTAAGAATAATCACCTTTGAAAATCCAAAAGCAATGTCTTACATATAAAACAAAAAGCTCTCAGTCATAGACCAAGAGCTTTGTAATAGTCATTACTAAAACACCCTCGGTAGGACTTATGTCTGCAATGTACATTGCAAGCCGCCGACTGTCTACGGATTTTCAACTTTTATAGTATAGCATAATTTAAACAGCTTGTCAATAGTTTTTTTTAATTTTATTTCATTATTTTTGGATTATTTGTTCTCCCCAACATATAATCAGTGGATACGTCATAAAAATCTGCCAATATTATAAGTTTATCTATCGGTATCAGTAAAACACCATATTCATATCGTTGATAAGTATATGTTGCACAATTAATTATTTTAGCTACATCAGATTGTTTTAAATCATGGTCTTCTCTCAATTCTCTTAATATAACATTATAGTGTTTATTCAAGATTTTCACCTCAAAAAAATAATATCATATCATCAACATTCATATTGACAAATACCACATATATGTGGTATTATGATAAAAAAAAGAAAGGATTGTATACAAATTATGCAAACAGAAAAATATACCTATAATGGCGATAATGTATACTTTATTAGTAATACGCAAAATAATATATTTATATTCTATGCTCCCACCTTTGGAATTCTTATGAATATTAATAAGCCATTATATAAAAAAATGACAAATGCTTTAAACAATAATCTGTCAAAATTCCCCGAATTTGAAGTGTTACTAAATGAACAGTTTAAGCAGCGGTTGCCTATGGACTTTGATATAACTAAACTTAAATCTTCATATTTTCATTTAGCATTAGGATTAACCGAAAACTGTACATTGGGTTGTCTATATTGCCATGCAGATGCAGGCGAAGATAATCAAATGTCCACAGAACTATTAGATGCATCCATTCAATATGCTATAGACCAAGCCTCTAATCAAAACCTAAAGGGGGTAAATACTTCTTTCGCTGTAGGCGGAGAGCCAACATACAATCTATCACTATTAAAAAGAGCGGTTAGTTCCATCAAGCAAAAATGCAAAGAAAAAAATTTAAGATCTGTAATTTCAATGACCACAAATGCATATTACAATGAAGACATTGCTAATTATATCGCAAAAAACATTGACAACATTTTAATTTCTCTTGATGGATTAGCTGAAATTCAAAACAAACATAGACCAAGTAGAAATAAAAAACCGACTTTTGAAACAGTTATTAAAACAACAGATATTATTTTTAAAGAAAAAGGTCATTTATCAATTAGAAGCACCGTATCAAATGAAAGTCTCAAACAATTAAACGATTTTATTTCATTTTTGTTTGAACGATATGGGAATAATATAAACTTAGTATTGGAACCGCTTGTTCCTCTAGGCAGAGGTGCATCACTAAATGAAACCTCAATAATACAAGCTCCAAATCTAAATGAATTTGAAAAATATTTTTGGGAAGCCTACATATACGGTCAAAAATTAGGTATTAGAGTAAGTTCATCGTCTCTAAAAAGAGAACGTTTGGCATCTGGTTTCTGCGGTGCAATGTTTATACCATCATTTACGGTTACTACCAAAGGAATTATAACAACTTGCGAACGTGATAAAACTGGTGAAAATTATGGATATGCTCACTATGATTTTAACAATAAAACATTTATATTCAATCAAAAAGCAATTGATAGAAACAAGAATTTAGTTCAACTGCCTTCCAAATGTAATGATTGTATTTGTCTATATCACTGTGCTGGAGATTGTCCTGATGCAAGAAATATAGGATATAATCGATGTCAACTTAATCAGAACCTATTGATTAAAGAATTATGTTTTGAACTTTTAGGAAAGGAGGTGCATTTAAATGAATAATAAGATATCTGAATTAGAGAAAAAAGCATATGACTCAATGTCAAAATTCAAGGAAGCCGTATCAGGAGTATTAGCTATTCAAGCTATAACTTTTGAAGACAACTTGGTTTTAGCATCAGGTTGCGACAATTACGGTTGTACTTGCATCGCATATGAAAAATGTTGCGGTTGCTTTATTCAGTAATAAAAAGTACATAAAAAAACCGCTCATATTGTGAGCGGTTTTTAATTGCTATTAAATCAATTAGCCAATTTTAGCTGCATTAATCTTTATACCAGGTCCCATTGTTGAAGCTACAACAACGCTCTTTAGGTATTGACCTTTAGCAGCAGCCGGCTTAGCCTTAACGATTGCACTCATTAGTGCGTTAAAGTTTTCCTGAAGTTTTTCAGCACCGAATGATGCCTTACCGATTGGGCAGTGAATGATATTTGTCTTATCAAGTCTGTACTCAATCTTACCTGCTTTAATTTCGTTTACAGCCTTTGTAACGTCCATTGTTACTGTACCTGCCTTTGGTGATGGCATAAGTCCCTTAGGACCAAGTACCTTACCAAGACGACCAACAACGCCCATCATATCAGGAGTTGCAACAACAACGTCGAAATCGAACCAGTTTTCACCCTGGATTTTTGCTACTAAGTCAGCATCACCAACGTAATCTGCACCAGCAGCCTTTGCTTCGTCAGCCTTAGGACCCTTAGCGAATACCAAAACCTTTGAAGTCTTACCTGTACCATGCGGAAGTACAATAGCACCTCTGACCTGTTGGTCAGCGTGTCTTGAGTCAACACCAAGTCTGATGTGAGCTTCTACAGTTTCATCAAACTTAGCCTTAGCTGTCTTTGTAATAAGGTCCATAGCCTCATTTGTATCGTAAAACTTTGATTTTTCAACAAGCTTTACGCTATCTTGATATTTCTTTCCTCTAAACATTTCGTATCCTCCTTCGTGGTTAAACGAGATTTTATATCTCTCCCACTTCTCTTAACAAATTAGTCACCGATTAGAACGCCCATACTTCTGCAAGTACCTGCGATCATGCTCATAGCAGCCTCTACGCTTGCAGCGTTAAGGTCAGGCATCTTCTGTTCTGCGATAGCTTGAAGATCTGCCTTTGAAATTGTAGCTACCTTTGTCTTGTTAGGAACACCTGAGCCGCTTTCGATCTTACAAGCCTTCTTGATAAGAACTGCAGCCGGTGGTGTCTTTGTTACGAATGAGAAAGAACGGTCAGCATATACTGTAATAACTACAGGGATAATCAGACCTGCGTCCTTTGCTGTTTTTTCGTTAAATTCCTTTGCAAACTGCATAATGTTTACGCCGTGTTGACCTAGAGCAGGACCAACCGGTGGTGCCGGAGTTGCTTTGCCGGCAGGAATTTGTAATTTAATATAACCTGCAACTTTTTGTGCCATAATGGCCACCTCCTTGAATTTTTCATAGCATATCGCTATATGAATGTGGTAATTGCGGGCATAAAGCCCTCCCACTGTTACCAGAGGGATATTATAAACAGCATTTGCTGTCTATATCAAAATAATTTGATTAACTATTCCATATGTTCAACCTGTGTATAGTCAATTTCAACAGGGGTTTCACGTCCGAACATCGAAACAGCGACGTTAATCTTGCGTGTTTCATTGTTAATGCTCGTAACTTTACCCGAAAAGCCTTCCATAGGGCCTGATTTAATTGAAACAAGATCTCCTACGGTAAAATCAATATCTTTCATACGAATAACTTCAACGCCCATGCGTTCAACTTCTTCGTCCGAAAGCGGAACAGGTTTTGAACCCGGTCCTACGAATCCTGTAACACCACGTGTATTTCTGACAATGTACCAGCTTTCATCAGTCATTATCATCTTGATAATAACATAGCCTGGGAAAATCTTGTGCTGAACTACTTTCTTCTTATCACCGTTTTCCTCAATGACTTCTTCGGTCGGCACCTTGACATCAAGAATTAAATCCTGCATACCACGGTTTTCAACAGATTTCTCAATATTGGCTTTTACCTTGTTTTCATAACCCGAATATGTGTGTGCCACATACCATTTTGCTTCTTCTGCCATAACCGTTCTCCTTCCCTAACAATTCTTTTAATGAATTATAATATGTTAGTTAATAGTTGGAACAATTTTGCAAAACCAAAATCAAGTACGGACAAGATGATTGTAATTATTAAGATAAACACAATAATTACGCCTGTGTTATGAATAAGCTGTTCCTTGTTAGGCCATGTGACCTTTTTTAGCTCAGCCTTAGTATCCTTAAAGAATCTCTTGACTCTTGTACCAAAGCTTGGCTTATTTGCTTTAGATAAATTTGTATCAGCCATTTTTACACATCCTTACTCAATCAAAATTACTTGGTTTCCTTGTGAAGAGTGTGCTTTCTGCAGAACTTACAATACTTGTTCATTTCAAGTCTGTCAGGGTCATTCTTCTTATTCTTCATTGTATTATAGTTTCTCTGCTTGCATTCGCTGCACGCTAATGTAACCTTTACTCTCATTTTTTACACCTCCGCATTTATATATGTTCAGCTCTCTTTTCAAGCATAAAAAAAAGAGCTTTTATTCGAGCAAAATTATTATAACATTATTACAATTATAAGTCAAGCTATTTTTTCATATTTTTTCTTTTATTTTGTTTTTCACGTGTATATTTTCGCGATTTCCTGTATTTATGTACTTTTTTTTGTACTTTAAATATGATATAATTACCTTAATATATATTACGAAAGGATTAAAATTATGGGAGTCAGTATTATACGAGGCGCTATCTCCTCCGGCAAGAGTGATATGTGCCTTAAACAAATAAGTGAAATACACGAAAAAAATCCCGATTCAAAATGTATAATGATTATCCCTGACCATTATTCATACGAAACCGAACGAAAATTTGTTGATTTTTTCGGCGGTATAGGACTTAACAATATTGAAGTTCTTACGCTAAGACGTATGTCCATAAACTTTTTAAGTGCCAAACAACAAAACCATCTTACCGCCCCAGGTAAAATGATGCTTATATATAAGGCTGTTTCGGCGGCGTGCGACGAGCTTTTGAACGTAAAGGATATGGATATAAAACTTATCACCTCTATGCGTCAGCAGGGGTTTCTTGACGTTATGTCGTCACTGATAAGTGAAATGAAGCGTTACCTTATCGCACCCGAAATACTTTTTGAAAAGGCAAATGCATTAACGGACAACAAAACTTTAAAAAACAAACTGATTGCACTTTCAAACGTATTGGAGAAATATCTTTCTTACGTCGAAGAAAGTGGCTGTACCGACAGCGAGGACGACCTTTTTTATCTTGCCAACCGTATCGAAAACGGCACCGAATTTGACGAAAACACTTATATATGGGTAAATCGTTTTGACAAATTTATGCCGCAGCAGATTTGCGTACTTGAGGCACTTCTGAAAAAAGGCGTACATATGACGATAAGTGTATGCTGTCCTGTTACAGAATACGAGAACGAACGCGAAATTTATCTTCAGACCGAAAAGACTGTACAAAAAGTTTACGAACTGTCGCAAACATACGGTCTTGAAAACGAATACACCGCCTCTGACGGACTTTGTCACTTAAAAGGCAAAGACGACCTATACAAGCTTTTCAGATATTGGACAGAGGACTTTGTATATCCCGACAAGCCTAAAAATACGGCACTTTTTCAAAGTCGTGACACCTACGGTGAAATCGAACGAATTGCCTGCAAAATCGTTGACCTTGTCCGCGATGACGGCTATCGTTTTAAAGATATTGCACTGTTATGCGGTGATGAAAATGATTACAGACATCTTATAGAGGCTGTTTTCTCCGAATACGAAATACCGTATTTCACCGACAGAACAATCATTTTGAGTGACCACCCTATCGCAATGCAGATTTTATCTTTATTCGGTATTCTTGAAGACGATTGGAGCTATGATTCTGTTTTTCGTTATCTTCGTGCCGGTTTTATTTACAGAAAAGAACAACACGGAAAGTTAAAATTTTTCAAGTCGATTAATCAAGAAGAAATAGATATACTTGAAAACTTCGTGTTGAAGCACGGCATAAGAGGCGGTTCAAAGTGGCTCGGTGAAAAAGAGTGGCTTGGCGAAAACAATATCGTAGACACTGCTTTTCAAACAGAGTCTGAAGAAGATGCAAATGAAGTTATAGAAAAACTCCGTCACGAAATAGCCGCACCGATTGCGTCATTCAAAGAAAAAACAAAAGGCAGAAAAACGGCCGTAGAATTTGCAACGGCATTGTTTGAATATCTTGAGGACATCAACCTGTATAGCGGATTAAAATCCGACATCACAAAATTCCAAAAAGACGGCAAACTGAACGAATCCGAACAATTTACGAAAATATGGAACCTTATTCTTGATATATTAAATCAAGTCACAATCGCACTTGACGGCGACAAAATTAACATTTCGGAATTTGCGGAATATATAACGGTAGGTCTGTCGCAATGCGAAATACGCACTATTCCATCGGGTATTGACCAAGTGTATGTAGGAAGTGTGGAAAGGAGCAGTCATACAAGCGTTAAGGTAATGTTTATTGTCGGCGCAAAAAGCGGTACTTTTCCTACGGGTATTGCATCCGAGGGTTTTCTTTCAAACCGCGACAGATGCACTTTGCAGGAAGAATACGGCGTAACTCTTGCACCCGATACTAAAAAGAAACTTGACGAACAGTATTTTAAGGTTTACAGAGCATTATGCGCGGTAAGCGAAAAATTGTATTTCAGCTATTCAATTCAAAATGAAGAAGGCAAGTCACAATCACCGTCGCATATGATAAATGACATAATGCGTAAATTCCCTAAAATGACCGTATCGGATAACCTTTTAAACGACCCATTGAAAGACGGAATTTACATTTCCACCCCGCAAGCAACAATACACAGAATGCTTATCAATATGTCCGACAGATTTAACGGCAGTAAAAATCAGTTATGGGAAATCGTATACGATTGGTACAAACACCAAACAAAATGGAAACCTATGCTTTCGCTTATGAAACGTGCCGATTATTACAGTGAACGCGGTGTAATGCTTGACAGCGATATATCAAATATGATGTATGACGGCAAAATCACATACAGTGCAACGCGTATCAACACCTATGCCGCTTGTCCGTTCCAATACTTTTTAAGATACGGACTTAACGCACAAGAACGTGACGTGTGGGAAGTCAATTCTTCAAATATCGGAACATATGCTCACGAAGTTATCAGACAATTCTGCGATACCGTTGAGGACGGTGCAAATACAAACGAAGATAAAATAGACCGTTGGCGTAATTTGACTGACGAAAAACGTGACGATATTATAGGCGGTATTATAAATGAATCGTGCAGCAATCTGCTGTCGTCAGACGTTCGCGACAAAGAACGTACCGCGAATATTTTCACGCGCATGGGCAAAACAATTTCAAATGCCGCAATACTTGTTCAAAAAACACTTTCTGCCGGCAATTTTGCCGAGAACGGTATGGAATACGATTTTGAAGAAGATATTTCCGATACAGTCGCATTAAAAGGCAAAATCGACCGAATAGACATATGCCGCGACGGTGACAAATCATATCTTAGAATTATCGACTACAAGACAGGTAAAACGGTTTTTGATATAAAAAATATTTACAACGGCTATAATATGCAGATGGTTATATATGCCATTGCCGCAAAAATTAAACATGCCGACACTGATGTGGCAGGTATTTATTACACAGGTGTGCGTGATGAAATAAAGGAGCTTAACTCATCAACTACAGAGGACAATATAGTTGAGTCCAACAAAAACGCACTAAAACTTGACGGTGTAACATTCACGGACGAAGACGAACAACTTCAAACAAAACTGCTTTACAATATGGATAACAAATTCCTTGAAAGCGGTCAAGTTTCATTTACAAACATAAAAACAGGTACAAAAACAGGTTTTAAAGAAGTTCACACCACAGATGAAATTAACGGTCTAATGAAATATGTGGCTGATACAATTATTGAAATGGACAGCAATATCAGAAACGGCAAAATAAGCCTTAGTCCGTACACCACATCAAATTCAAGTGTATGTGATTACTGTTCTTACTCCCCTGTCTGCAAATTCGACCAAGACAGCTGTACACCGCGTATTGCGGATTCATCGGTCAAAAAAGAAGATATTTGGGAGATATTAAAAACAAAAGGCGCGGCGTTAAAAAACAACAAATCGAAAGGAGTTGACGAAGATGCCTAATTGGACAAAAGAACAAGAAAAAGCGATATATGAGCCGTCAGGCAAGAAAAACATACTTGTTTCCGCCGCCGCAGGCTCTGGTAAAACGGCGGTACTTGTCGAACGTATCGTAAATCTTATAACCAACTCCGAAAACCCTTTTCCGATAGACAGTATATTGGTAGCAACGTTTACGGAGGCGGCGGCTACCGAAATGAAAGAAAGAATTATAAACAGAATTAACAAATCATATCGTGAGGCACTTGAAAACGGCGATATTGCACAAAGCAAATATTTAAAAGAACAAATGCACCTTACAGCAGGTGCGGATATTAACACAATCGACGCATTTTGTTTACGTGTGGTCAAAAACAATTTTCACGTTTTAGGTGTTGATCCGAATTTCAGCATTATGGACACC
>NZ_JBKVWU010000086.1:0-9147 GCF_046972485.1 Hominilimicola sp. | reverse complement strand
GATATAGTAGTGAGTTTAATACAGACATCTTTGAAGATGTTTCCGCAGTATTGTCTCTAATTGATGTTCAACTCACGCAAATTGGTTCCTGCATTGATGAAATTGAAAAACAGTGCAACAGTGTGGGTGATATAATTTCCCGTTTGAAAGAGCAAACTGATAGCTTGGCAGATGAATTTGCCGAAATTAAAAGAGAGATTAAAGATGAAACTTTGGATGTTGATAGTTTTGTCAAAATGACTGCTGAGTTGCAAAAGACCAAGGAAAAGTTACAGTTACTAAGTGACGAAACATCCTCCAAATCAAAAATAGAAACATCATTTACTAAGGCAGCAAGAGAACGCAATGATGTTCTGTTGGCAACCTATAATGCGTATAAGGTCGAAACTGAACGTATTAATCAGAATCAAACAGAACTACGAATTGAAATCGCATTTAAGGGAGATCGAGAAGGATTCAAATCCCAATTGAAAAGTGATTTCAAGGGAACGGGAATCTCGGATAGCAAATACCAAGCTATTTGTGATAAGTTCACCGACTACACAGCGATAATAGAAGACTGGATTATTTGCGATGGCAGCGAACTGAAAAAAATCATTTCGTCCGGTGAATATGCTAAAATGGAAGAAAAACTTCGTAATCAATACGAAGAATTATTGAGCAGGCAAGTTGAAAACAAAGTAAACATCTATTATCACGGGAAGCTGTTGCGGCAACACTCGATTGGTCAACGAGCCTCGGCGCTAATTTTGTTTATATTGACACAAGATGATAACGATGTTATTTTTATTGATCAACCAGAAGATGATCTTGACAATAAGGTAATCTACGATGAGGTTATTACTGCTATTGCGCGGAAGAAACCGCATATGCAGTTCATATTTGCTACGCATAATGCGAACATCCCAGTGCTTGGCGATTCTGAAAGGGTCTTAGTAGTTGAGTATCAAGAAACAAAAATCGATGTAGTACAAGGAAATATTGACCTGAATTCGACACATAAACAAATTGTTGATATTATGGAAGGTGGCAAAGAGGCTTTTGATAAGCGACAACTTATTTATGCTTCTTGGCATTAAAATTTCTTATATATTGGCAACGAAATGGCAACAAAAAATCGGATTGCGTATGCTTTACTGATAATTCAAATAATATAGATACTCTCTGCTAAATCTCATAAGCAAAAGTGTTTAAGATTGATTTACAGGGAGCGAGTGGGAATAAGGGAAAAAACGGAAACCTATAAAAATAGGTTTTCGTTTTTTAGTGCAATTTAATTAGAATTTGCAAAGTAAATTATTTTCTTAGTAACTTTGTATAAAAAATAAGGACATTGATTTTGTGAATATTTTTAAAAATGAAAAAGACAAAGTATTTCTTTATAATAAGGTAGCGAATTATTGTTAAATTGTGATAGCATAAATTTGGGATAAAATAGAGAAAAACATAGAATAGTATTGCATTTGCTCGAGATTTAGAATATAATATGTGTTATCAAATAAGGCGTATTGTTATATGGAAATGATGTCTGCGAGGAAAAATGATTATAAATGGAAAATTTTGAAAAGATGAGTGGCTATTCTATGTGCAGAAAACAGAATAGAGAAATTGAAATGAAAACGAAAATATCAATAGTGAGAAAGCAGCGTTGATGATATTTTCAAGTAGAATTTGTTTTAACGGTCTATATAGAGCAACTAAAAAGGAATTATTTAATGTTTCTGGGAGTATATAAAAATCTGATAATTTACAATGAAAAGAATCTTGGGAGAATGTTGAAGCAATCATAAAGTATTACTATTTTTTAGGGGAGGTAATCCAATGGAGTATTTAGAATTGACAAAAGAAGAAGAAAAGGACTATATACAACAACTATATCATGCTTTTGCAACTGGCAGAGATTTTGAATTGTTTTTGAACTATTTTTTAAAAAGAATTGGATTCCAAGAAGTTGTAACTACTAAATATGTTAAGGATAATGGGATTGATCTAACTTGTACCAAACCCGGAATAGATCCACAAGGTTTAGATACTATGAATTATTATGTTCAAGCTAAGAGGTATCAATCAAAACATAACGTGCAAGCGAACGAGATTCGTGATTTTAAGTGAGCTACAAAACGAGATAAACAAGGAAATGTATTAAATAATAATTACATAAATTTATTTATCACAACTTCTTCATTCACAAAAGGTGCTATTGATGAAGCAGAAAGTAATCCTCATATGCCAACTATATTAATTGATGGAAAAATGCTACTTAATATGTGCATAGATAATGGTATGGTTTTTCATATAAACCCGTTTTTAAGCAAGAAACTATAAAAAATATTCTTTCGTTAAGTTCGCCACAAAATGCGAATATTGTTGATTGTAACGAAAATAATGAATATATAGTTGAACGAGAAATAACAGCAAATGACATAAGAGCAAGAATATTAATTGTTCCACAGATAATAAAAAATACCATAGATTGTTCTGCTGTGTCTATGGTGTTGGAAATCAATGGACAAAACAAAGAATTGAATTTAGATAAGTCACATAGATATTTTGGCGGAATAACACAAGTATACAAAGAATGTGGTTTGATAAATAAAGATAAAACTTATATAAAAAAACGTTCGAAATGGAAAATAGACAATGGCAAAATAATTGTTGTGATAGAATAGTAGAAACAATTATGTCTATAGATTTCAATATAGAATACTAAATACTACACTTCAAAATCATTTTACAGCGATTTTGGAGTGTTTTTTATTCTGTTACAGTTTATTGTAGAAATGTATTTAAAACATATTGAAAAAAATGTTGTTATATGTTAAAATAAATTGTTAAAAGAAATGGAGGGAGAACATGAAAAAAGTTTTATATATTTTAATCGCAGCGATCTCGGTAATGGCATTTTCGGGGTGCGGGATGAAAAACACGGTACAGATTGGTACGGGTGATGTGAACGGTACATATTATGCTTACGGCACGGAGTTAGCGGAAATATTAAACAACAACAGTGATGTTTATTTTAAAGTACGAAAAACAGCCGGTTCGGCGGCAAATTTACGTTTAATATCTCAAGAATATGTTGACATTGCATTTGTACAAAGTGATGTTATGAAAGACGCATACAACGGAACAGGATATTTTGACAAGGAATACAAAGGTTATTCGGCTATTGCCGGGTTATATACAGAGGCGATACAAGTGGCAGTGCCGAAAGATTCGGATATAAATTCAATAAGCGATTTATACGGAAAAAGTGTATCGCTTGGAGAAAAAGAATCGGGTGTATTACAAAATTCAAAACAAATATTATCGGCATACGGTTTAAATGAAAGTATGGTTGACGCTAAGTATTTATCATACACTGACGCAGCAAAAGCGATGAAAAACGGAAATCTTGACGCATTTTTCTGTACAGCCGGAACACCGACTCGTGCAATAACAGAAATTTCAGACGATATAAAGCTTATCCCTATTGACGGAACTGTTGCGAACAGACTTACAGAGCAATACAACGGATATGTAAAACATACAATAAAAGCAAACACATATGACGGACAAACAGAAGATATTGAGACACTCGGTGTGAAAATGGTACTGATTGCGAGTGACAAGATGTCAGACAACAGAGTAAAGTCAATCACAAAAAACATCTTCGGCAACAGCAACAAGTTTGGTTTTGCCAAAGATGATACATTCGATATGAACTTTGCAACAGAAAATGTTACTATACCGTTCCACAAAGGTGCAAGCGAATATTATGCGGAAAACGGAGTAAATGTTGCAACAGAATAAATAAAAAGGGGAAATGCAAAACATGAATCAGATTTCTTTAGATATGTACCAAACGCTTGGTATGGCGGTTGCGGTATTGTTTTTGGGAGCGTTTTTGAAAAAACGTATAAAATTCCTTGAAACATTTTGTATTCCGTCACCGGTTGTCGGAGGATTGATATTTGCGATTGTTTCGTGTATACTGTATGCGACAGGAATTTTGGAAATATCATTTGACGAAACACTTAAAAATGTATGTATGGTAATATTTTTCACGTCGGTAGGATTTCAAGCCAACTTGAAAGTATTAAAAAGCGGCGGACTAAGCCTTGTGGTATTTTTAGTTTGCGTAATAGTGCTTATTATAAGCCAAAACCTTGTTTCGGTAGGATTGGCAAAGTTGGTCGGGGTAAGTCCGCTTATAGGACTTAGCACAGGCTCAATACCTATGGTCGGCGGACACGGTACAGCCGGAGCATTCGGACCTGTACTTGAAGACTTAGGAATCTCGGGTGCGTCAACACTTTGTACAGCGGCGGCAACATTCGGATTGGTAGCCGGCTCACTTATGGGCGGCCCTATTGGCAGACGACTTATATTAAAGCACGACCTTTTAAAAACTGCCGTTATGGAAGATGACGCAACACTTGTTGAGGATGAAAAGAAACACAAGAGAAGTGTAAGTATGTATGCACCTGCAACATATCAAATTGCCATAGCAATGGGACTGGGAACGATTGTTTCGTGGGCACTGAGCAAAACAGGAATGACCTTTCCGATATACATAGGTGCAATGATAGTTGCGGCGGCAATGCGAAACATAAGCGAACACACAAACCTTTTCAACGTAAATATGGGTGAAATAAATGATATAGGTGGTATATGTCTTTCATTGTTCTTGGGCATAGCAATGATTACATTGAAATTATGGCAACTTGCATCATTGGCACTTCCGCTATTGATACTTCTTGCAGGACAAGTTGCGTTGATGTTTGTATTTACGTATTTCGTTCTATTTAACGTAATGGGCAGAAATTATGACGCGGCAGTGCTTGCGGCAGGTACTTGCGGTTTCGGAATGGGTGCAACACCTAATGCAATGGCAAATATGCAGGCACTTACAGAAAAATATGTGCCGTCAGTAAAGGCATACTTGCTTGTACCGATTATAGGCAGTATGTTTGCAGACTTTTTAAATAGTTTAACAATAACTTTCTTTATAAATTTGTTCTAAGAGTGATATGGAGGGATTTATTATGAAAAAGAAACCATTTATAACAGTTGAAACAGAAAATCTTGCAGTACCGGAAGTTCACATCGACAAGGAAGATGTAGAAGAAACAACCGATACGGACGATACAGAAACCGTTACATATGACAACGTGGCAGTGCCGGAAATACATATAAAACGTAAAAATAAATAGTAGATTTTCACATTTTACTTATAAAATGAATAGAAAACCATAAAAAGCATATTATAAATTCATACAGAAAAAACTTTACGGAGGATATAAGTATGAAGAGAGTAATATGCTTTTTTATTTGCGTATGTTTTATGATGCAGAGTGTTGCTGTATTTGCCGAAGGCAATACCGATTTAGGACTTAATGCAAAATCAGCAATACTTATGGAGGAAGCGACAGGTAATATACTTTACGAAAGCAATCCCGACGAGAGATTACCTATTGCAAGCGTTACAAAAGTTATGACTATGCTCCTTATAATGGAGGCTGTTGACAGTGGAAAGATAAGCCTTGACGATATGGTCACTGTAAGTGAAAATGCAATGAGTTACGGCGGAAGTACAATGTTTTTGGAAACAGGAGAACAACTTACTGTAAATGATATGCTGAAAGGTATTGCGGTTGCAAGTGCGAATGACGGTTGTGTGGCAATGGCAGAACATCTTGCAGGCAGTGAAAGTGCGTTTGTGGATATGATGAATGAAAAGGCGAAGGAACTCGGTATGGAAAATACTCATTTTATGAACACAAACGGACTTGATGAAGATGACCATTATTCAAGTGCAAGAGATGTTGCGATAATGTCAAGGGAATTGATGAAACATGAAACGATTTTTAATTACACGTCAATATGGATGGACACACTTCGCGGCGGAAAGTTCCAGCTTGCGAACACAAATAAATTGATACGTTTTTATGACGGCGCAAACGGACTGAAAACAGGCTCAACATCAAAGGCACTATGTTGTTTGAGTGCGGCGGCAAAAAGAAATGATATGCAGCTTATAGCCGTTGTACTCGGTGCACCGACTTCGGCAGAAAGATTTGCGTCAGCAAAATCACTTCTTGATTACGGATTTGCAAATTATGCGGTAAACACACAAATAACCGCCGGAGATGAAGTGCAGAAAATAGCGGTTGAAAAGGGCGTAGACAAAGAAGTGGGCGTTGTTGCAGGTGACAGCTGCTCAACGCTTGTGAAAAAAGGACAAGAGGACAATATTACCAAGGAAATAAAAATAGACGAAACGATTACCGCACCGATAGAGGCAGGACAAAAAATAGGAACTATGACAATAAGCCGTGACGGTGAAGTTATAGCGGATATTGATTTGAATGCGTCGTCGGCAGTTGAGAAAAAGGGAATAGGACTTATAATAAAAGACTTTTTCGCAACTATTTTCTTCGGAAGCAATAACGATACAGAAGAAAACAGCGAGATTTAAAAAAATATAATAAAATTGTTGACAAAATAATTTATGTATGGTAGTATATATATGGTTAGTAAAAACTAACCATATATTTTTAATCTGCCGTTAGTTTATACTAACTAAGAATAAGAGGTGTGTTAAGTGAGTATTGTAATAGTAGGCGGTCACGACAGAATGCACTGCCGATATAAAGAAATATGCAAAAAATTCGGCTGCAAATGTAAAGTGTTTACGCAATGTCCTGCGGATTTTAAAAATCAGATAGGCAATCCGGATATAGTTATTGTGTTCACAGGAACGGTAGCACATAAAATGGTAAGAGTTGCGTCAGGTCAGGCTGAAAAGTCGGGTGCAATTATAAAGCATTGTAATTCATCAAGTGCTTGTGCATTGAATGATGCACTTACAGAATGTTTCTGCAAAGCAGTATAAATATTTTTAATATTGGGTTAGTCTAAACTAATCATAAAGGAGAAAATTTATGCCGACAGAATATATTTTAGCATATCATTGTGCACCGGCATTTGCGGGTATAAAACCGTCTAATATAGCCTCGTGCAGTAAGCGTGAAAATCCGAATATAACCGTTCAGATAAAAATGCTTAACGAAAAGCTTAATAAAAACGATATTTACATAGATGTTTTGTGCGAATGTGGTGAACGTGTGCTTTTGATGGTGTATCGAAAACAGAAATTGTGCGAATACTTGCAAATAGATGATATAAAATCATTTTTGTGCGATAACGGTTATCCAAAAGAGTTTTCATTAATGAAATATTTGGCAATACTAAAGTCAAGGATATATGCACAAAGATTGATGAACAAGGAATTTCCGCACGAAATCGGAGCATTTCTCGGCTATCCTTTGCATGATATATACGGTTTTATAAATCATAAACACCAAGGCTGTCTTTTGACAGGTGAATGGAAAGTTTATGAGAACACAGAGCAAGCAAAAAAATTATTCTGTCGTTATAATAAATGCCGTAAGGCAGTAATTAAAAGAATTAATGAGGGAAGAACTCTAACAGATTTATTTTGTATAGCATAACTGCAAAGGGCAGTTTGTTAATAATTATTTTTTGAGGAGGTTCATACAAATGAGCAAAACAGCAATTATTTATTGGAGTGGAACAGGTAATACCGAGGCAATGGCAAATGCAATATTTGACGGCGCAAAAGAGATTAATGCAGATACAAAACTATTTTCAGTTGACCAGATAACAGCTGATGAGGCAAAGGATTATAATAACTTGATTTTGGGTTGCCCTGCAATGGGTGCAGAGGAACTTGAAGAGGGTGAATTTGAACCGTTTTTCGCAGAACTTGAGGTTAATCTTTCGGGTAAAAATGTAGCATTGTTCGGCTCATACGGTTGGGGCGACGGTGAATGGATGCGTGAATGGGAAAAGAGAGTTACTGACGCAGGCGCAAAGCTTGCCAATGAAAGCGTAATCGTAAATGATTCGCCTGATGAGGACGCTGTCACAGCGTGCAACGGTTTAGGTAAAATTGTAGCAACGCTATAATTAAATAGACTTCCCTAAGAGAAAAAATCTGAGTAGGTCATATTGGCTTGCTCAGATTTTTTTGCAAATAAATGCTTGTATTTTTATAGTATTTAGAATATAATATAATAAAAAGTGCAGGTGAAGAAAATGAAATATTACATAGGAATAGATTTAGGCGGTACAAATATTGCCGGCGGATTGGTTGATGAAAACGGCAAAATATTGAA
This sequence comes from Hominilimicola sp., assembly GCF_046972485.1. Lineage (NCBI taxonomy): Bacteria > Bacillati > Bacillota > Clostridia > Eubacteriales > Oscillospiraceae > Hominilimicola > Hominilimicola sp. The sequence continues at coordinate 964 of NZ_JBKVWU010000086.1, read as the reverse complement.
AAAAATATCAATACCAACAGAAGTTGAGAGAGGGGAAAATGCGATAATAGATAATATCGCCGATTTGTGCGGAAAAATTTGTGATGAAAGCAATATCAAGCTGTCGCAAGTTGAAAAAATAGGAATAGGAGTACCGGGAACGGTCGATTCCGAAAACGGAATGATTATGTTTGCGTGCAATCTTAATTTTAATAAAGTAAGTATAAAGCCGATTGAAGAAAAGTGCGGTGTATCGGTTAAAATATTGAATGACGCGGATGCGGCGGCATACGGTGAATATGTTGCGTCGGGAAGTAAGGCGGATAGCTTTATTTGTATAACTCTCGGAACGGGAATAGGCTCCGGGATTATAATAAACGGCAAGATATATAACGGTTTTAACGGTGCAGGCGGTGAAATCGGTCATACTACGTTGATAAAAGACGGTGTACAATGCTCGTGCGGTCGAAAAGGGTGTTGGGAAAAATATGCGTCAGCTACTGCACTTGTTGCACAGACAAAAGCAGCGATAAAAAATAATCCCGAAAGCATAATGTCAAAAGAAACAGTTATAAACGGACAAACGGCTTTTCGTGCGGCTGATAAAGGCGATGAAACCGCATTAAAGGTTGTAGAAAAATATATTGAATACGTTGCAGAGGGATTGGTGAATGTAATTAATATATTCCAACCGAAAAAGGTTGTAATCGGCGGCGGTATCAGCCGAGAGGGTGAGCCGTTTATAAGCAGAGTAAGAGAATTTGTTTATAAGTATGATTATAATAAATACCTTGATAAAACCGAAATAACCGCGGCAGAATTGTTTAACGATGCAGGTATCGTCGGTGCGGCATTATATTAATTAAATATAGGGAGAAGAAAATGAAAAAAATATTTACCTTACTAACAATGGCAGCTATGCTATGCAATATGTTTGCGGTTACGTCTTTTGCGGAGGAAAGTGACAAAACGACAAGCAATACAG
>NZ_JBKVWU010000085.1:0-9210 GCF_046972485.1 Hominilimicola sp. | reverse complement strand
CAATTAAACTTTTATAATATATAATTATCTCAATTTTTAAGTTAGAAAGGAAATTTTCAAATGAAGAAGAAATTTACAACAAGAGATTTAATTTTGTGTGCATTGTTCACCGCACTTTCGGCAATCGGAGCGTTTATAAGAATTCCGGTTCCGCTTGTGCCTTTTACTTTGCAAATAACATTTACAACATTGGCAGGTCTTTTGCTCGGTTCTAAAAAGGGTGCAATAAGCGTTGCGGTATACGTGCTTATGGGACTTATCGGAATACCTGTGTTTACACAAGGCGGAGGTTTCAGCTATGTGCTAAAACCAAGTTTCGGCTTTTTGGTAGCCTTCATTATAGGAGCATTCGTAACAGGACTTATTGTCGAAAAGAAACAAAATCCGTCATTCTTGAGAATACTCGGTGCAAGCTTTGCCGGTATGGCATTCGTATACGTTTTGGGTGCGATTTATTTCTATATTATATGTAACTTTGTTATTAATGCACCTGTCAGCATCGGTAAAACAGTTATGTCGTGTTTCGTGCTTGTCGCTCCGGGTAATATCGCCCTTGCAATCCTTGCAGCACTTGTCGCAAAAAGAATTATACCGATTCTAAATCGTCAAAACCAGTCAACTGTTCCCCAACCTAAGACTGTATGATAAAAAAACACTGTGCTTTGTCACAGTGTTTTTTTGATTACTCATAATATTTAAAATAAAAAATACACCCACATCAATATTTCATTGATATGGGTGTATATACAAATGGTGCGACTGTCCTTATTGGACTTATGGAAAAATCGCATAAACACAAGGGTTTTGAGCGGTCAATAAACAGTATTAACCTTAAAATAAAATAATTTTATGTTTAAAAAATATCGTGAATTGCATATTTACGGTATTTTTTATTTCCCTTTTGCACCAAAGACCGACCTTTACATTCTCAGATAGTATATCATAAATACATAAGGCGGTCAATTAAAAAACAAAAGAACGACAAAATTTTTATTTTGCCGAAGTAAAACAGAATATTTTATATATAAGGCATTGGGAACACTCAATGTCTTTTTTTGATGTCGATATTTAGGAAAGGAGCATATCAGCTATGGCAACAGTATTCAGAGTTCAGAAAACAAAAGATTTTACAGTGATGTCTAATCATCATTTAAAAAATAAAGATTTGTCCCTGCGGTCAAAAGGGCTTTTATCGTTTATGCTTAGCTTGCCTGAAGATTGGGATTATTCCCTTAAAGGCTTAGCAACTTTAAATAAAGAGGGCATTGACGCCATACGCTCGGCAATCAATGAGCTTGAAGCGTTTGGATATATTGAGCGTTCCCGCGTCAGAAACGAAAAAGGGCAGCTTGGCGAAAATGAATATATCATACACGAATTGCCTATATCGCCCGAACCAAAACAGACCGAGCCTACATTGGAAAATCCAACATTGGATAATCCTGTACAGGCTGAACCTGAACAGGGCAAGTCCACGCAATTAAATACTAATAAATCAAATACTGAAATATCAAATACTGATTTATTAAATACTTATCCAATCAATTCTACGGAGCCGGAGGAAAACGGCGAACCTGTAAAACCACAACAGCCTGAACGGATAGGAATGGATAAGATTTTAGCATACAGACAGCTTATAAAACAAAATATTGAGTATGATATTTTATGTCAAAAGCTAAACGGCAATATCGGTATTCTGAATGAAATTGTTGATATTATCACTGAAACGGTATGTACAACAAGAGAATACTTAACCGTTGCAAGCGAGGAACGAAATGCGGAAACGGTAAAATCCAAACTTCTGAAACTAAACAGCGAGCATATCGAATATGTCATAGACTGTATGAAGAATAACACAACAGACGTACACGATACAAGAAAATATTTACTTGCGGCGTTATTCAATGCCCCCTCCACTATTGACAGCTATTACACCTTGAAAGTAAATCACGATATGTACGGAGGTAATTAAAATTACATACAACCCAAAATCACGCGCCCCGCCTATGCGAGCGTGTTTTTTAATACAAAATTTTAAATCTTGACAAGGAGGATTTTTAGAAATGAGAAACAAAATAAAAAGAATTTTAGCCGCTGTAATGGCGGCGGGAATGACTTTGAGCGTTATTCCCTCAATCACCACTTATGCGGCGCAGAGTAACGAATATGTCGATCCGGCGGACGTATGGATTGAAGCAAACGGGCGCACAAGCGAGTTTGACATCAATGCAACAGTAACTACGGGTACAATGTTCTGCCCCGTCTGCGATATGCCGACAAGCAACATTTCCTACCGCGTACCCGAATACACACGAACTGGCGAAACCGCATATAATCGCGGCGTCTACTATTCGGACGGTACGCTTATTGACGGAAAAGGCAAAGGCAATCTTGACGACGGAACACCCGGCGTTGACGCGTTCTATACGGGGTATCATTGGACAAAATCAGTTTGTCAGAATTGCGGTACGGTAAATTCCGTTGACGGAATTAACGCGTATTCGTGCGGTAAAGATGTATATTCCCTTAACCCCTGCGACAGCAACTTTTTCTTGGATTTTGACAGTACGGAATACATACCGTACAACAGCAGGACGCATACGGTAAAAGCAAAAAAGGGCAAGTATTGTCAATTCTGCAAAGGCACGAAAGAGCGGGTGCAGGACAAACAGGAAAACCACAACTTCACCGAAAATGTAAACGGCGAATTGGGAAATCAGCGTTTTCACATTACAGCGGATTGTGAGGACTGCGGATATAAGAAAAACGAATACGCGGCGGCAAAGTCTGTTGTACAAAGCTATTATGGCAAGGTTGACGGAAAACCTCATACCGTAACCGTCAATGACTTATCGGAGAATGGCGTAAATACAAGTATTCGTTACGGAACGGAAGCGAAAAAGTGTAACAAGACAAGCGCGCCGAATTATACCGACGAGGGCTATTATCCCGTATATTATGAGATAGAATATACCTACGGCGGCGAGAGTATGACGGAAAACGGCGTAAGCTATGTATGGCTTTTAAGCGATAATCCGCCCTCAAATACAAACAGTATTCATACTCACGATTTCAGATTTTTGGAAACAGTGCGCCCCACTTGTACAGAGTTAGGTTTTGACCGTTTCCAGTGTGCCGAGTGCGGAGCCTTGCAGAAAACGAATTATACTCCCGCAAGCGGGCACGATTACAATACTGTTGTAATTCGTGAGCCGAGTTGTCAGCAAGGCGGTTTAGAATTACATTCCTGTACAAAGTGCGGCAGCTATTATACAGAAAGTACCTCAATGACGGGACACCGTTATGAAACAAATATTGTTGCCTCCACTTGTACAAAGAACGGATATACAGAACATATTTGTATCGACTGCGGATATAAGTACATTACGGATTTAACGCCACTTGCAAAACACGATTACAGACCGACAGTAACCGCGCCCACTTGTAAAACAAAAGGCTTTACCACATACAAGTGCAGAAATTGTGATGATACCTATGTCGGCGATTACACCGAGCCGCGCGGTCATAAATGGGACGAGGGACACACTGTAACTAATTCGACCTGCGAGAGCGAGGGCGTTATGGAATACCACTGTAAACATTGTGATGAAAAGATGATACAGGCAATTTCAGCGACAGGACATACACCCGGAAAGGCTGCTACCTGTACCGAACCGCAAAAGTGCGAAAGCTGCGGCGCTATTCTTGAACTGCCGACAGGACACACCTATTCCGAAACAGTAACGGAGCCGACTTGTACAGCTATGGGATTTACCACATATAATTGTGAGAATTGCGACCATTCATATATCGGTAATTATACGGATAAGACCGAACACAAGTATAATTCAGTTGTAACTCCCCCGACCTGTACGGAAATGGGATATACAACATATACTTGCGAGGATTGCGGCGACAGCTACATTTCAGATTATACGGATAAAACAGAGCATAAATATAATGCTGTTGTAACTTCCCCGACTTGTACGGAAATGGGATATACAACATATACTTGCGAGGATTGCGGCGACAGCTATAAATCTGATTATACGGAGGTTCTTCCTCATAATTACAATAAGCAGACGATTAAGCCTACTTGCACATCACAGGGCTATACAATTTACACTTGCCCCGATTGCGGCAAGGAATATATCGGCGACGAGCAGGAGCCGACAGAGCATAAATATATTCCCACTGTAACCGCGCCGACTTGTACGGAAATGGGATATACAACTTTTACTTGCGAGGATTGCGGAAAATCGTATGTCGCGGATTACACGGACGCGAAAGGCCATAACTATGAGGAAAAAATCACAACTTCCACTTGTACGGGTATAGGATATACAACCTTTACTTGTAAGGACTGCGGAATTTCATATATCGGAAACGAGCAGGCAAAGACCGCTCACGATTACGAAACAACAGTAACCGCGCCTACCTGTACAGAATTGGGCTATACAACATACACCTGTAAAAACTGCGGCGAAACATATAGAGCCGACGAGGTATCGGCAAAAGGACACAAGATGTCAGATTGGATTATTGACGTTCCCGCTACGATTGAGAATGAGGGCAGCAGGCATATTGAATGTACGGATTGCGGTACAGTTTTAAAAATTGAGGAAATCCCCCAGCTTACCGATAAGGACAATTCGGACGAGGACGGATATTCAAAAGTCGGTGATTATAGTATTCTGATTACCGATAAGGACAGCAAGCCTGTTTTCAATTCAGAAATCAGCATTGACAAGGACGATAACATCACAATTAAGCTGCCGGAGGGCAGATTGCTTGACTATGAGGACAGAACGACAATTACGGTTGTTCGTACAGATACAAAGGCAGCGGCAGAGGGCTTGAATATCAATATTTCAGACAAGAGCGGCAACGCCGCAACAGGTCAGACGGACGCAGGCGGTCAGCTTATTGTTCCGAATAATCAGAGCTCAACGGGTAATGAAAACGGCACTATCGGCGGCGATAACGGCGAAACAAAATATACTTATGTTGTTACCGTTACAGACAAAAACGATACCGTCATTCCCGATTGTGAAATTCACATAGGCGATAACCACGATATTGTCGTAAAACTTCCCGACGGTACGGCTATGAACAGCGACAACCGCGTTACTGTTACGGTCAAAGACCAGAACGGCGAAGCAAAGGAAAATGTAAACGTGATTGTCATAGGCGACAGCGACTATATAGAAAAGGGCGTTACAAACGCAAACGGTCAGGCTACATTACCGAATAAAAATCAGGCGTACACGGACAAAAACGGTACGGCGAATGTAAACGGATATATCGTACTTGTCGAAGATGAAACGGAACCGGTATATATGGCGCTTGTAACCGTTGACGATAACGGCGTTATGGTATGCCTCCCCGACGGTAAAAAGATTGATTACCATAACCGTACATCTGTAATTGTAAAGACGAATGACGGAAAAGCGGTTGAGGGCGTAAGCGTAAATGTCTATGACAATGCAGGCGGCGACAGAACCGAGATAACAGACAAGGACGGAAAAATCACTGTTCCTCCGCTGAATGAAAATATAATCGAGAATAAACCGACGCCGGAGCCTACTCTGACAACAAAACCCGGACTTGAAACTCCCGAACCGTCAGAGAAGCCGGACGCAACAGACGAACCGAGCGCAACGGATAAACCGTCAGAAACAGAAAAGCCGGACGCGACAGAGCAGCCGAGCGAAACGGAAAAGCCGAAGCCTACCGTAAATCCCGATAATGGAAGCGAGGTTGTTACTCCCGATTATTCGTATAAGGTATCTGTAAATGACAATGACGGCGCTGTAAACGGCGCAATCGTCAGTGTTGATAAAGACAACGGCAGCGTTACGGTTAAGCTCCCTGATGAAAAGGGTATCACTCCCGATAACAGAATTATTATCGGAATTACAGACAAGGACGGAAAAGCTGTAAACGGCGTACCTGTTACCGTAATTGCAAAGGACGGAACGGAAGCAAAAGACCTTACAAACAGTGAGGGCATTGCGATTGTTCCCCCGACAAGTACAGACCGTACAGACAAAAACGGCTATGCACAGGTTGTTGAGGGAGAAAAGACATACAATGTCATTGTCGAGGACACAAAGGCAAAAATCGAAAATGCCGCCGTTGAGGTTAAGGACGGTAAAATCAGCGTTATTCTTCCCGACGGAAACAAGCTCAATACAGATAATCAAACCACTGTAACCGTCAGCGGCAAGGATAATACAGCGGTCAAGGATATTTCCGTAACTGTTACCGATAAGGATAATAAGACAGCGACAAAATCAACCGACGCAAACGGTAAAATCACTGTACCCGTCAAGACTTCAACAGGCGGTGGCGGCGGTTCTTCTTCAGGAGGAAGCGGCGGCAGTAGCGGATATGTCAAGCCGTCATACACTGTAAAGGTTGTCGATAAGGACGGAAAGACCGTCAATGTCAATAAGACCGTCAAGGACGATAAAATCACTTTGACGCTTCCGAGCGGCAAAACTCTTGACGATAATTATTATACAATTACCGTAACGGATAACAAGGGCAAGACAACGGCGGGTATTGATGTTACGCTCAAAGACAAGAATAATTCCGTCAGCGGCGCAACCGACGCAAACGGTCAGCTTATTATGCCGACAAACACGCATAATTCTTATGTAGTCGGATATGAGGACGGAGCCTTTAAGCCTGAAAATAATATGACAAGAGCAGAAGCAGCTGCCATATTCGCCCGTAATATTGCAGAGCGTAAGGGCGAAAATATTTCAAGCCGTAAATCATCATTTAAGGACGTATCAAGCAAGGATTGGTTTAATAACTATATCGCCTATCTTGAAAAGTACAAGGTAATATCCGGCTATGACGATAAGACATTTAAGCCGGACGAACATATTACAAGAGCCGAATTTGTAACAATGTGTATGAGGTTCTATGCGCTGGACGCTAAGACAGTGGCGGCAAAGAAGAATATTTTTAATGATGTACCAAAATCACATTGGGCGTCAGGTTATATTTACAGCGCTGTTGGTATGGGCTGGATAAACGGATACAGCGACAGCACATTTAAGCCGGACAGCAACATCACACGCGCGGAGGTTGTAACGATTGTAAACCGCGTAACAGGACGCGCCGCCGATACGGAATACATCAATAAGAATATGTCAGCCGTAAATAAATTTACAGACCTCAAAGACAAGTCATATTGGGCGTTTTATGAAATCCTTGAAGCAAGCAATACGCATAATACCGTTGACGGAAAGAGCGGCGAAACTTGGGTAAAATAATTGTCTGATTTGTGTATTGTGTTTGTTGACCGGATATGATATAATCTTTATAATATTTTATATCGAAAGGAAAGAATATTATGGATAAAAAATTAAAAATAATTATAGAAAACTGTCCCCAAAATCATAAATGCCCCGCTGTCAATGTTTGTCCTGTTGGAGCGTTAAGTCAGAAAGATTTTGAAGCACCGATAATAGATTATGACAAGTGTATAGGGTGCGGTAAATGTTCAAATTTCTGTCCTAAAAAAGCATTGGTATTATAATTGGATTATACATAAGGGGTGTAAACGGTGGAGGAACGCATAGAACCGACAAATACGGTACAGACTGAATTTGACGAGTGGATTATAAACGGTTTGGATAAGGCGGAAGAAATAATCCATAAATCAGATACAGAGAATATTAAGCAATAAGCGGTTGTTTGAAAATAAACAGCCGCTTTTTTGTTGCAAGGAGTGATGTCTATACAGGAAGAAATAAATAAAAAAACAGTTGCGTTAGTTATAAGCGCTTCCAAAATGACGGGGCGCGTATTGCAGGCGGCAATTCGTGAATACCTAAGACAGCAGCAGAAAAATAAAAACAAGGGCTATCAGGGTAAACAGACGATTAAGCAGCTTGTAGAGTCAGGCGCGGCGCTTTCAAATATTGAGATAACGAATAAAAATATAAAATCTTTTGAGCCGGTGGCGAAAAAGTACGGACTTGACTATGCTTTGAAAAAGGATAATTCCACGAAACCGCCGAAGTACCTCGTATTCTTCAAGGGTAAGGATATTGATGTCATAAATATGGCGTTTCAGGAGTATTCGCAAAAGCTGTTACGGGAAAAACCGTCAATCCGTAAAATGTTATCTCAAATGCGCGAGCTTGCAAAGACTATCAATCCGAAAGACCGCGCCCGCCGCAAAGAACAGGAGCGCGATATATGAGGATAGACAAAAGGTTTATTCTTTTAAATATCCCGTATCTTCTGTTCTTTTGGATTGCTGATAAGATATGCTATATATACAGGATAACAGAGGGTAATAAAATAATAGCGTTGGTTCAGGGAATTGCGGAGTTTTACAAAGCTCCGCTTTTTTCGTTCCACATAATCGATATATCAATCGGAGTAATAGCCGCGCTTCTGATTAAGTGCGCAGTTTATGTCAGGGGTAAAAATGCTAAGAAATACCGAAACGGCATTGAATACGGTTCGGCGCGCTGGGGTACGGCGTCAGACATAGCCCCGTATATTGACGGACAGAATTTCTATAATAATGTTCTTCTCACGAATACGGAACGGCTTACAATGGACAGCCGCCCGAAGCTGCCGAAGTACGCAAGAAATAAGAATGTTCTTGTAATCGGCGGCAGCGGCAGCGGTAAGACAAGGTTTTTCATAAAACCGAATTTAATGCAAATGCACAGCAGCTATGTTGTAACCGATCCGAAAGGTACGGTTTTAATTGAGTGCGGGAAGCTGTTACAAAAAGGCGGATATATCATAAAAACATTTAATACGATAAATTTCAAAAAGAGTATGAAATATAATCCGTTTGAGTACATACGCAGCGAAAAGGATATTTTGAAGCTCGTTAATACCCTTATTGCGAATACCAAAGGCGAGGGCGAAAAGTCAAGTGAGGATTTCTGGGTTAAGGCTGAACGCCTGTATTATTGCGCCCTCATAGGCTATATTTGGTACGAAGCGCCCGACGAGGAAAAGAACATCATAACTCTTTTGGATATGATAAACGCGTCGGAAGCAAAAGAGGACGACGAGAATTATAAAAGCCCCGTTGATTTACTCTTTGACCGTCTGGAAGAAAAGGAACCGGAGCATTTCGCAGTAAAGCAGTATAAGAAATACAAAATGGCAGCCGGTGATATATGCTCTAAGTGACTTCTTAATCATGATTTTGTCATGGTTAGT
>NZ_JBKVWU010000084.1:0-9215 GCF_046972485.1 Hominilimicola sp. | reverse complement strand
ACTCTTGCCTATGCCCTGCCTGCCCGACAGAATAAGCATATTATCGAATTTACTTCCCGGCTCATACGCTCTTGCGACCGCTCCGACGAACATTTTACGCGTCACTTCTCTTGTATATTCGTTATCCGCCGCACCGAGATAATCGACAAACAATGTGTCAAGTCGTTCCGTATTATCCCACGCAAGACCGTCCAAATACTCAACAATCGGATCATACGCAACACGTCTGTAAAACACCGACAACGCACGGAAAACCTTATCATTACCCATTTTAATGCCGTACACATATTCAAGATACCACTGCAATCCGTCCGTATCGGAATCCTGCCAAACACGATTTTCCGGTGCGTCCTTGTCCCAAGGCATAATGCCGTCAATCTCCGCATATCCCGTAAAATCGTTCATTTTGATTTTACCTTTTAAATGCGAATCATTCTCAATTATAAGAATAATATTATTAAGAGTTTTTTCGTAAGCGCCTGTATTTTCGTTTTTCTCCAACTTTAACGCCCACTGCATATCGTCCGTTTCCTCGTTTTCGATACCGCCGAAATCTTCTGCCGCCCTCTGCTGACGTTCCTTAAACATAAGCATTGAAACGTCACTGTCACCGTCTATGAGCTTGCACATTGCCGAATATGACGGCAGTTTTGATACTGGTGTACCGTCCTTTGCGTCTGCGTCCGTATCACCGAATTTATGAATACGAACAAGGTCAAAACTGTTGCACAGCTTACCGCTTGCAGGGTCTGTTGCGTGGTTTGAATACGCAAATTTGCCGTTCTCATACACAACAAGTCCGCTTGAACTTGAGCCGTCCTTGTATGTGTATCTGTCGCCTACGGCACACTTTTCGTACACGTCCGAAAGGTATTTTTCTATGCACGAATGTATATCGTACGTTCTGCAAAATGCACCGATAACACCTTTTTTAAGCGTTGGGTCCTCTTGTTTTTTTACCTGTCTGTCCAACGCCTTTGTTGTTCTTGACGAAACGTACCAACTCGATACGTCGCGCCAATCTTCATATTTTGCAAGCACCTTGTCAACGTCAAGCGGTTTATTTTCCTCGTGTTCAAATACATATTCGCCGTCAATGCTCGTACTCGGCCAATACATTAAACGGTGCGGCTGATACGTTGTGTCGTCAAACATATCTATACCAATATCATACGCCACCATTCTCGCAACAGCTTCGTATTCATCCGGCGTACAAGGTCTTGACAGAAGTATCACCAAACGAAATCTCGGTTTCTCGGCTGTGTGCTTGTGCGTTGAGTAAATGCAGTATGTAAAGTCGTAAAACATTGAAATATTATCGCAAAAATCACTGTCGGCAAAGTCTGCGTCAAGCGTAAGCAAAATTCTGTTTTCGATACTTCCCGACTGTCGCTTGCCGTTTTTCACCTTACCGCCCACAAAACCGCCGACGTCCTTTATATCATCCTGTTGTGACTTCGGCATATTTGCAAATTCACCTTGCGTTTCGCTCGTCCTTGTTGTCGTTTTCAGCCTTTCGACAAAATCTCCCCACGACATTTTTGTATTTTTCCATAGTTTTGATTTTCTGCTTTGTCCCGTAGCAATTACTAAATCCAATTTATAACACCCCCTAATCTTTCATATAAAAATTACATTCGTATCCGTCCGCATTAAGCGGAAGTCCTTTCGCCCATTCAATCGGCTCACACATTATCGCCGCCAACTCCTCTGCACTCGACACGCCTTTCGGAACGTCGACTATAACCTCATCGTGAACGTGGAAATTAATCTTAAAACCTCTGTCCTCAAGCCGAATTATGCTTTCAGCCAAGCAATCCCTCGCAAACGCCTGTACTATGTTTTCAACAAGCTTACCGCCCCATGTTTCAAGTCTGCTCCAAGTTTTTGTTGTCTGATTCATACCCATATATGTAACGGCTTTTTTTCCAAATCTGTTTACTTCGATTTTCGGCTTAACGTACGCAATTTTTCTACCTGACGGCAAACCGATAAAAAGAATATTCGACTGTTTGTAAAAAGAAATATCGTGTCTAATCTTGCTCGGATAACCCTCAACCGCCTTAATCGCCGCATTCTCGACCGTTCGCCAAAATGCCGTTATGGCAGGATTTGAATTCCGCCACTTATCCACGATACCTTGAAGTTCTTCTTCGTCAATACCCATTTTCAAAGCACCCATACTCACCATTGCTCCGACGCTTCCGCCGTAACCGAGCGCAAGTTCGGCAATCTTGCCTTTCTGACGTAGCGGATCGCCTTTGTGAATACTTTCAATCGGAACATGGAACATCTGACTTGCCGATGCCTCGTATATTTTTCCGTGAGTTTTAAATACTTCAAGTCGCCACTGCTCGCCCGCAAGATACGCAATAACTCTTGCCTCAATCGCCGAAAAGTCCGCTACTATAAATCGTCTGCCCTCACTCGGTACAAGTGCCGTTCGTATAAGCTCCGACAGCGTTTGCGGAACATTTCCGTAAAGCATTTCAAACAGTTCAAAATCGCCGTTTTCCACACATTCTCTTGCATAATCAATATCTTTCAAATGGTTTTGCGGTAGGTTCTGCACCTGTACAATTCTTCCTGCCCAACGTCCTGTACGGTTTGCGCCGTAAAACTGCAAAAGTCCTCTTATTCGTCCGTCATCGCAGACGCTCCGCTCCATTGCCTCGTACTTTGTTACGGACGTTTTCGCCATCATTGAACGCAGATATATCACTCTTTTCGCCTTTAGCGATATGCTTTCATCGGCTATAAGCTCCTTTAATTTTTCCTTGTTCAAGCTGTCGATTTTCTGCCCTGTTTCTTCTTCAAGCCACGCCTTTAGTTGCATAACCGATTTTGGATTTTCAAGCCCCGTTATTTTCTGTGCCTCGTCATAGCACCTGTCACTGTATTCCGTATTGAATTTGATTGCGTTTTCAACAAAGTTTCGGTCAACTCTTACACCTCTGTCGTTAATTCGTTGGTCATACGTCCACAGTTTTTGTTCACTGTCGCATATCGGAAATTGAGCGAGTTTCTTTTTTATCGCACGTTCCACTTCAACGTCCTGTATGCAGTATTCTTTGAATACTTCCCACTTGTCGGGTGCGTGCATCGGTAAATTTCTTGTACGTCCGCCGTTCGTCTTTGTCGGCTTACATGGTTTTGAGAAATAGTCAATCAAGGCTTTTCCGCGTTTGTCCTTTTGCTCCTCCAAGCCGAGTGCAACCGCCACCGCCGAAAGTGAAAGCGGAAGTCCGAGTTCAGACGCTTGTACCGCACTGCACCGCCACTGATTTACGGGCAAATTAATATTAAAATACTTACCGATACACGTTCTTTCAAAGTTCGCATTATACGCCGTTTTCAATACATCCCCGTCCGTCAATGCGTCCATTACTTCTGTCGGCAACGCCTCACCTTGTGCAAGGTCAATTATTTTTACTTCTTCATCATCAAACGCATACGCAAATAACAAGATTTTAAAATCGGGGGCATTCGCATAAGCATATACCCCCGATTTAGTTAAATCAACACTTCCGTATGTTTCAATGTCGATACTGAGTGATTTCATTTTGCCACCTTTTAATTAAGAAAATCGTCGTCATCGTCATATAGTCCCGCAAAGTCGTCCTCCGCAGTGTTTCGTCCGCCTAAAGGCTCTCCGTCCCTCGTTTTCATCAAATTATTAAGACCGCACGCAATACCTTTATTGCCGTTGGAGTTAAAGGCGTAAAACGAAATTGACGCATGACCGTAACAACCGCTGTAAAATTCCGTCTTGTCGATTATCGGCTGACGTGACTTGTCCACAATACCCGGTGCGGTTTTGCAGTTTGCGTTGACAAAATAACTGTTTGCATAGTTTTCGTCGTCCTCTCTGTCAGTATCACCGTCACGCAACGGCAACTTTAAATTTGCGGGAATTTTACCGCCGAACTTCGCAATGCCCTCTTGCTTTGCCGCCTCGATTGCGTTGTTTATTGCCTTGATTGTCTTTGTGTCGCTTTTCGGAATGATGATACTTACCGAATACTTTTCGTCACCGCCGTTGATTGATGACGGCTCCCAAACGTGTGCATAACTGAATCTTACTTCTCCTGTGATTACCTGTGTCTTTCTTTTTTCCATTGTTATTTCTCCTTTACTTTATATCTTTAAAATCTTCTGCCGCTTTCTCTGCCGAATTCCATTCGGGACGTTTGTCCTCCGAACGTACAAGCGTCGGCTTTCCCTGCGGTTTTATTACATATTCTCCGAGCAGTTCGTTAAATCTTGCTCTGCCTAAAAGTGCTCCCATTTGGGTGATGTTAAGTATTTCTTTCTTATATATGTTCTTTTCGTCATAACCGGCTTTAATTAATACATCGGCGATTTTGCTGTCGTCCTCCGCATATTTGCGGTTACTTCTTCCCTCAACCACTTTAAATCCCGGATACTTAACGCCGTTATTAAGTGCCTGTTCCAAAGCATAGTCCTTTACGAGTTTCGACCACTTCGCAAGTTTTTCCGCTTGGTCTATTACCTCCGCAATTTCATCTTCGGTAAGTTCCAAAGGCGGTTTGAAAACCATTGCCGCAAGCCTGTTTTTCTCCTCCGCATACGCACGGCATACGGCTCTTGCTTTGCAAAATCCGTCATCACAATGTCGCCCTGCTATACAGTCACCGTCACCGCTGTTCGCAAGTACGGCTTTAGGCTTTAAATCTTCGCCCCACTTAATGAGTTCGTCGCGTGTAAGCGTTTCCGTATCAATGTTATCAAGTCGCGGTTGGAATATCGTTAAATTGACTTTATGTATGTCGTATAGGTAGTCGTATTCGCTCAATGCTCCTAAGCCATATATCCTAAGCTGACTGTTCTTGTCTGCCGATACCTTTACGCCCTGTCCGTATTTAAGGTCTATTATTTCGATTATTCCGCCGCCGATAATAACGGTGTCGCCTGTACCGAATCCGTCGGGTACCCATTCCGAAAAATCTAAACGGCGTTCAAGATGAATCTGTGCGTCCTCGCATTGACTTTTCACTGCGTTGTACCGCTCTAATACAAAATCACGATAACTGTCCGTGTATTCTTCCATATCTTCGGTTATATCAAGCGAACGTATCATTTTATGATACTGCACGCGTGTTATGTGGTTTAAAGCTAATTTCAGCTTTGCCTCACCCAATGAATGTGCGGTAGTTCCCTCTTTTGCATATTCACTGCTTTCGTCGGGGAATTTGCTTTCCATTGCGATTGACGCGGGGCAGTTTATCCACTTCTTTGACCCCGACGCCGAGAGTTTTGCGTGTTCTTCCGGCATTACTTCACATCTCCTATTCTCGTCATCGCCTCTGTGTATCGCTCAGGCGGTATTTCCGTTACTTTGTCGTAACCCATTTCTTGAAGCAGTCCCTTGGCCTTATCTCTGCCCTGCGACTTCGCATATTCACCGAATGCCTTGCGTACTTCCTCTATTGTGTATTCCACTTCGGCGGTATTATCCTCTGTCGGCGTATCGTCTGACGTCTGTTCCTCTCTTACAACGTTCGCCGATTTCTCAACTTCCGCCTTTGTCATCTCCACAGGTCCCGTCTTTTTGTTGAGTACCGAACATAATCCGTACATTCGGTCGAATACTTCCTTGTTACCCTCAAAATCTTTCTGTTCAAGCCTAATTACAATTTGCATTGATTTTCGTTCCTTTCCGTGGTATAATGTTGACATAGATTAATAATCTATGTGTTTTTGTTATTTGACCGTTATTGAGTTGCCGCTCTGACGGTCATTTTTATTGCGACTAAGTATCATCGCATTTACGAAAACACCTACCAAATGCTTTTCATTTGGTGTTAAATCGTTATACATTTTCAGTATTTTCTTCTCATCTGCCACCCTTCTCACCTCCTAATTCTGATATTTTATAGGTTGTCTGTATGCTAAAACTATTCCCCAAGATAATCCGTAACTGTACGGATACTGCAATACCTCTTTGAATAGGTCATACCACGCTTTTCCCTTTTCGTATGCGTCGGCTTCTTCTTCCGTAAGTCCGTCACGTTCATCGTCACATACTGCGTCATCATCATCTATGCACGCCCAATCATCGTCGATACAGGCGAAGTCATCATCACGACAAGCAAAGTCATCGTCTATGCACGCCCAATCGTCAAATTCGTATTTTGTCATAGCCGTTTAATTATCTCCACTGATAATCTTCGCAACACTCATTTCAAGCGGGTGCTTTGACTTGATACGATTTGTTATCCCGTATCCTTTTGCTATGTATGCCTTAACCGACTTGTTGTCATCAGCGTTTAAAACCACTACATCATCTCTGCCCGTCATTACTACATATTTGTTCATTTGAAAATATTCCTTTCACCGTTATTTTCTGTTTTGCGTGTCCTCTGCACTCCTTGGCGAATGCGTTAATCATCGGAAATACTTCTCTGTGGAAATATTCTTCCGTTTTCTCATTCTCTGTTTTTGGTTTTCTTTTTAGCATTCTTCCTGTCCCTTTCTGCCAATTTCCAACTTATGATTAGTCCGATACCGAAACTTATCAGTGCAATTCCTATTGTGTTCATTTGTTTACCTCTCTTTATCCTGTGAGCTTGTCCTATCGTCGGAGCATTAAGCTCCTTTTTCTTTGTTTGCTTGAATAGCATTGTACTCGTCAATCATCTCCTGCGACGGCTCAACTGTTACATCACCGTACCCAAGCATATGATACATATTTTCTATATGAGGTTTCCAATGCTGAAAACGCTCATAAGCAGGTCTGTCTTGCCAACTTCCTACCACTTCAACATGTACTTTAGGTTGCTTTCTCGGCTTTCTTGCCTTTTTGGTCTTTTCCGCCTCCATGATTTCCACCTCCTGCTTTAATCTATGTATTTCATTTTTTGTCCTATTACTTTGTACTAAGCGATCTGCTCCTGTTCCATTATCGGAAGTATACCCTCGCTCTTTAACAATGCATAAATAAACAATCTGCCTTTTTGTGTCCAATATGTATTTACTTTAGAATGTTGCTTGCCGTCATTTCCGTTTACAGTATGCGTCTTTGTACTTGTGTAGCCTTTTTCAGCATATTCCTTATACAACAGCCATATCCCTCCTTGCTTAAACTGTATCTGGTGTTCTTTTAAGAAATTGTTTAACCATTTTGCCGACTTACCGTAATCCTTTGCTATGACAGTGACTGATAATAAATCGGGACAATTTAAAACTAAATCATAATATGACGCCTTTGGTTGAAGTTCCATAATCTGCTGTTCTTGAACTTTAACAGTGGTGTTTAGTTTCTTATTTTTCTCTCGTTCCAATTTTAATGCCGTAAACGCCTGTATAGCCAAATCAGGATTTTCCAATAGTTCTTCGGTCGCATACATTCCCGTTTTGCGTATTGCCGGTAATACATCAGCCGTAACCCAATGCTTAAACTTCTTCGCATTCGGCATTTTGCTTGATAGGATAAGACTGTACAAACCCGATTCGTTTATAATGATTGTTTCTTTATTCTGATTACCGTCAAAAAGCATGACCTTATGTCTATCTTCTTCATCTACATGGCGGTTAATATCTCGACTACCGTTTTGGTACTCGAGGATTTCCGCTACATCCTTACCGACAAACATAATCTCTCCGTTTACTGTTGTTGTTCTTACAGAGCCAAACTCTGCATTTTCAAATACCTTTAATTCTTCCATAATTTTAATTTTCCTTTCTTGTACTACTTATGCCGATTGTATTTTTTAACCGTTTGTGCTATAATCATCTCAGAAGGAGGTGATTATAATGATAATTGTAAAAACACTTAACGAATTCCTGTCATTTATAGATATGGCAAAGCAACAAAATATTTCTTATTCAATAATAGGCTCTGAAAAAGAAGGATTTGAAGGAGTTCTTAGTTCAGATAAAAGAAATAATAAGTTTTATGGTAAATATGTCCTGCTTTGTCCATCATTCAAAGTTTTTGTTTCTGTAAAATCTCCTCTTGATGAAAAGCACACAATTACAAATATTTCATCATCATTTGGTTTTACTGAATTTGAACATATTTCATTAAAAGACGGAATTTTATACTGCAATAATTAAATTTTAGGAGGATAGTCTAAAGAAGATTATCCTTCTATTTTATTCAATAATTCCAAACATTTTATTTTGATTTCAAGGTCTTCCGTTGCAGTATATATACTCATAATCTCTGTAACTAAAAATGACCTTTTTTGTTCAAAATAAAGCTTTATATACTCATCTTTCTTAAATTTCATAATTCTCACCTACTTTCTTATATTACCTATGCATAGTTGCTTTTAGGAAACTAATTCAGCAAAAAAAATATTCATTATTTTTTCTTCATCTAATCCAAGAATAGACGCAATCTTTTGAATTTCTTCTTGCTTAAAGCTTGTTTCCCCTTTTAACCTGCTATATAGGCATTTTTTTGATACACCCAATCTCTCTGCAAGTTGCGGTTTTGTTAAACCCTTTCTTGCAATTTCTGCATTTAAGTCGTCTATGTTCATTTTATCACCTCTTTCTTTGTTTCCTTTAGGATACTTCTATGATAGCATATAATTCTTACTCTGTCAACCCCTTTAGGAAACTTTTTAAAACTTTTTTGAAAAAATAGTTGCTTTTTTGAAACTGTTATGTTAATATGTATTTATAGAAAAGGGGTGTTTACATTGGATATAGGAACAATTATAAGAAATAGACGTTTAGAACTTAATTTAACCCTTGAGGAAATAGGAAATGCCGTTGGGGTTAGCAAAAGTACAGTTCAAAAGTGGGAGAATGGTTTTATATCTAATATGAAAAGAGATAAAATCTCTGCATTAGCAAAGGTTTTAAATATTAATCCAGTTACTTTAATTACAGGTGAATATCCTGTTTCTCTACCAGAGGGAGCAGTACCATACAATCCTGTAATGCACAGAATACCTATCTTAGGAGATATTGCGGCAGGATTACCGATATTTTCGGAAGAAAATTATGAGGGATATACTTATACAGAATTAAATCATGGTGGTAAATATTTTGCTTTAAAAGTAAAGGGCGATAGTATGACCGCCGCAAACATTCCCGACGGAAGTCTTGTAACTGTTCGTGTACAACCAACAGTTGAAAACGGTGAAATTGCCGCTGTTCGTGTTAATCACGATACTTTTACGATAAAGCGCTTTAAGCAAGAAAAAAATATTGTCATGCTTATGCCTCAATCTTATAAC
>NZ_JBKVWU010000083.1:0-9268 GCF_046972485.1 Hominilimicola sp. | reverse complement strand
TGTTTAATGTGATGTCAGGGAGCAGTCCTTTTGCACCGAAAGCAACATCAACTCCTATGCCGACACCGATGCCGTTGCCGACTGCGACACCGACACAAATGCCGGAGGTTACACCGCAAATTGTATATGTGACACAGGAGCCGCAACAAGCTAATGTACCGCCTCAACAGCCAAGACAGGATACAGGTGTTGTAGCACATCCAAGTTATACTTTGTATAACAGCAGTGCATATGGTTTTAAGTGCAGTTATCCGTCGCATTTTGTAGTATACAATGACGGAAAAGCAGAAACACTTTATTCTGTGGAAGCACCCGACGGCTCGGCAAGAGAAATTATAGCAACAAAGTCGGCGGCAGATACCTCGGTAGGAAACGAATTGAATTTCTATATTCAAAATCACGCAGGAAATGTGACGTATAAAACATCGGGAGCGGATTATTTTGCGGTAACGGTTAATGACGGTATAACGGAATATTATAAGTATTGTAAGTTTAGAAACGGTAATATGTATTGGTTTGAATTTATATCACCTCACGCATATCACGATATTTATGATGTCTATATAAATGATATTTACGGTACGTTTAAAGTAAATTAATAAAAAATGCAAGCTGATTTAACAGCTTGCATTTTGTTTTTATTGCTGTGCTAAAAATTCTTTTGCGTCAGCGATTGCTTTTTCGACAACTTCTTTTGCCGGACCGCCTATGACTTTTCTGTCATTTACGCAAGTTTCCATGCTGATAGCATTATAAATATCATCCTCGATAATATCCGAAAATTCTTTAAATTCATCCATTGTAAGGTCATCAAGTGATTTATCATGTTCGATTGAATAGAATACCATTCTTCCGACAACTGCGTGTGCCTCTCTGAAAGGCAAGCCTTTCTTTACAAGATAATCGGCAACGTCAGTTGCGTTTGTAAATCCGCCCTTTGAGCCTTTTAGCATATTATCCTTTTTAACTGTCATTGTTGCAATCATATCGCAGAATACAGGCAAGCAAAGTTTAACTGTATCAATACTGTCAAAAATAGGCTCTTTATCTTCCTGCATATCCTTGTTGTATGCAAGTGGAATACCTTTCATTGTAGTAAGCAAGCCCATAAGATGACCGTAAACACGACCTGCCTTACCGCGAATAAGTTCCGCAACGTCAGGATTTTTCTTTTGCGGCATAATAGATGAGCCTGTTGAAAAAGCGTCGTCCATTTCAACGAATGAAAATTCATTGCTTGACCATAAAATAAGTTCCTCACAGAAACGGCTAAGGTGCATCATAACAAGAGCAAGACAGTTTGCAAGTTCAATAACAAAATCTCTGTCGGAAACACCGTCAAGCGAGTTCATTGTAACCGCGTCAAAACCAAGTTCGCTTGCGACAAATTCTCTGTCAAGAGGGTAGGTAGTACCTGCAAGCGCACCGCTGCCCAAAGGCATAACATTAGTACGTTTTCTGCAATCACGAAGTCTTGAAAGGTCGCGTTTGAACATTTCAAAGTAAGCCATTAGGTGATGTGCAAAGGTAACAGGTTGTGCCTTTTGAAGGTGTGTGTAACCCGGCATAATTGTTTCAGTGTGGTCTGAAGCAAGGTCAACAAGTACGTTAAGTGTGTGTATAAGCATTTCTTCAATATCGGCAGTTTCGTCCATAAGATACATACGAATGTCAAGAGCGACTTGGTCGTTACGGCTTCTGCCGGTGTGAAGTCTTTTACCTGCATCACCGATACGCTCAATTAAAATCTTTTCAATATTCATATGAATATCTTCTGCGTCAATTTCAAATTCAACTTTGCCGTCCTCAATATCCTTTAGAATATTCTTTAATTCGGCAACGATTTTGTCACTGTCCTCTTTTGGAATGATGTTCTGTTTGCCAAGCATTGTAGCGTGGGCGACAGAACCTTTTATATCTTGTTTGTACATACGTTTGTCAAAACGTATTGATGAATTGAAATCGTCAACTTTTTTGTCGGTGCTTTTCTGAAAGCGACCGCCCCATAATTTAGCCATATATTTTTTCTCCTTTGTCTATTAACTCATATACTTTTATTATATAATAAAAAAATGAAAATGTAAACGATTTATAAGAATTTTTCGGAAAAGAAAAAGAGGATACCCAAAAGTATCCTCAATATAATATACGATTATTATTTATCCAAACCGTTCTTTTTCTTCATCATAGCACGAACCTTTAGCGGTAGACCGAATAGGTTGATGAAACCTTCACTGTCTTTGTGGCTGTAAAGCTCATGGCTGTCACCGAATGATGCAATATCTTCATTATATAGTGAACATGGTGACTTAGCACCTGCAGGAGTTACGCTGCCTTTGTAAAGCTTAAGTCTGACTTCACCTGTAACAGTTTCGTCCATAACGTCAAACATAGCTGACATTGATTCACGAAGCGGTGTAAACCATTTACCGTCATATACAAGTTCAGCAAACTTAATAGCTGACTGACGCTTGAATGCCTGAGTATCTCTGTCAAGGCAAAGGTATTCAAGTTCTTGAATAGCAGTATAAAGAATTGTACCGCCCGGAGTTTCATAAACGCCTCTTGACTTCATACCTACAAGTCTGTCCTCAACGATGTCTGCAATACCTACACCGTAAGCACCGCCAAGCTTGTTAAGTTCTTCAACAAGCGGTCTTGGGTCTAACTTCTTGCCGTCAAGTGAAACAGGTTCACCCTTTTCAAAACCGATTGTTATGTACTTTGGCTCGTTAGGAGCTTTTTCAGGTGAAACGCCAAGCTTTAACAAGCTGTCAAGCTGCGGTTCGTTTGCAGGATCTTCAAGGTCCATACCTTCGTGGCTGATGTGCCAAATGTTTCTGTCACGAGAATACAAATCTTTCTTTGTAACAGGGATTTCAATGTTGTGAGCCTCTGCATAGTCAACAGCGTCTTCACGAGATTTAATATCCCAAATTCTCCAAGGAGCGATTATCTTTAGTGATGGGTCAAGAGCCTTTATACCAAGTTCAAAACGTACTTGGTCGTTACCCTTACCTGTAGCACCGTGGCATATTGCAACAGCACCTTCCTTATGAGCGATTTCAACAAGTCTTTTTGCAATGATAGGTCTTGCGTGAGAAGTACCTAAAAGATACTTGCCTTCATATACAGCACCTGCTTTTAAAGTAGGGAATATATAATCCTTTACATAATCATCTCTAAGGTCTTCGATATAAAGCTTAGATGCGCCTGCCTTTTTTGCTCTTTCTTCAAGACCATCTGTTTCTTTACCTTGTCCGACGTCACCGCATACAGCGATTACATCGTAATCGTAATTTTCCTTTAGCCAAGGAATAATGATTGAGGTATCAAGTCCGCCTGAGTAGGCTAAAACAACTTTTTCTTTTGCCATGGTTGCAATTCCTCCTAAAATATTATAAAATATCATTTATTGATGATTTATATTATACACCAATATTTATATATATTCAATAGCAAAATTGACGAAAATAAAGGAGTTAGAAATAAAATGATTATAATAGGTATAGACCCCGGATATGCAATAGTCGGAATAGGAGTGGTTGAGTATGTAGGAAACAAGTTCAGAACGCTTGAATACAACGCAATCACGACACCTGCAGGAATGCCGACTGTCGAACGTTTAAAAAAGATATATACGGAGATGACGATGTATATAGATAAGTATAAACCCGACGCGGTGGCGATAGAAGAATTGTTCTTCAATTCAAACCAAAAGACCGCGATTAACGTTGCACAGGCAAGAGGTGTATTGCTTGTAGCGGTGGCAAACAAGAATGTACCGATAAGCGAATATACGCCGCTTCAGGTTAAGCAGTCCGTTACAGGTTACGGACGTGCGGATAAAAAACAAATACAATCTATGGTGAAAATGATTTTGGGATTGAATGTTATACCTAAACCCGATGATGCCGCAGATGCTCTTGCACTTGCAATTTGTCACGCACATTCCAATAAAATGAATAACATGCTCGGAATGAACGGTGTAAGGTAAGCATAGATGTAGTGAAAAAATGAATTAATATACAACATATAGTATGCAATGTTACAGAATTGTAACATTGCTGAAAAGTTTATGAAATATAATAATTTTGGATAAAATATACAATAAAATTAATGCTGAATAATATTAGTATGGTTAAATTATACATATAAAAGAACGATAAGTTAAAAATAAATTAAAAAATAGAATGATATTTAATAATTTTGTAACAAATTGCAAGTTGACATAATTGTAATGTTATTGTATTATATATGTACGAGGTAAGAAAGAATGTATTATTATATAAAAGGTACGTTGGTACAAAAGAACGATAATTACATAGTTGTAGACGCAAACGGAGTGGGATATATGATTTACACTTCGCTAAACAGTATGCAAAATGCCGGTGAAGTCGGTAAAAAAATTACAATATATACATATTTACACGTCAGAGAGGACGTAATGGATTTATTCGGTTTTACAACTATAGAAGAAAAGAATATGTTTATGCATCTTATATCTGTTTCGGGTGTAGGTCCTAAAGCGGCACTTTCCATTTTGTCGGTAACAACTCCGGCTAAATTCGCGGTGGCTGTTATAACGAATGACGTTAAGACGATTACAAAAGCATCGGGCGTAGGTCCTAAAATGGCTCAAAGAGTTATATTGGAGCTTAAAGATAAGATGAAAACGGACGAGCTTGAAATTGATTTGGAAGACGAAAGTGACGATATACTTTCAGATAACAGAAGTGAGGCAATAAGTGCGCTTGTTGTTTTGGGTTACAGCTCAAACGATGCACAAAAAGCCGTTAAGGGTATAGACGGAACATTGAGTGTTGAAGAAATAATAAAGAAAGCACTTGCAGGATTATTATAATAGGAGATTATATGGGGAGGTAAAATCATTGTTTGATGAGGACGAAAGATTTGTCACAAGTGATTTTATAAGTGAAGATGCGGAGATTGAGGTCGGTTTAAGACCGAGAAATCTTTCTGAATATATAGGTCAGGAAAAAGCTAAAAACAATCTTGAAATATACATAAAAGCGGCACTTGAAAGACGTGAGGCTTTGGACCATGTTTTGCTTTACGGTCCGCCGGGATTGGGTAAAACCACATTGGCAAGTATTATTGCCAATGAGATGGGTGTTAATATAAGAATAACTTCCGGTCCTGCGATTGAAAAAGCGGGTGACTTGGCGGCTATTCTTACAAACCTGTCGGAACACGATATACTGTTTATTGACGAAATACACCGTATGTCAAGAACGGTTGAAGAAATTCTTTATCCGGCTATGGAGGACTATGCGCTTGATATTATTATAGGTAAAGGCCCGGCGGCGAAATCTATAAGAATTGATTTGCCGAAATTTACACTTATAGGAGCGACAACAAGAGCAGGACTTTTGACAGCACCGTTAAGGGACAGATTTGGTGTTATAAGCCGACTTGAACTTTATACTGTTGAAGAAATCAAGGAAATAGTCAAAAGAAGTGCGGGTTTGCTTGATGTGGAAATAGACGATGAGGGTGCGGCGGAAATCGCGTCACGTTCAAGAGGTACTCCAAGAATTGCAAACCGATTTTTAAAGCGTGTGCGTGACTTTGCACAGGTAAAGTATGACGGTAAAATTGATTATAAGGTTGCGGCAGATGCTTTAAAGAGTATGGAAGTCGATGAACTCGGTCTTGATATAATTGACAGCCGAATGATTAAGACTATGATTGAAAACTTCGGCGGCGGACCTGTCGGTCTTGACACTTTGGCGGCGACAATAGGCGAAGAACCGAATACTATTGAGGACGTATATGAGCCGTATTTGTTGCAGCTTGGTTTTATATCAAGAACACCGAGAGGAAGAATTGCGACAAAGGCTGCGTATGACCATTTTGACATTCCGTTTGCGGAATGATTGAAATAGAAAAAATGTGTAGGATAAAAAAGAAAAGGAGATGATGTGCAAAATGAGAAAATTAAGAGTATCACTTATAGCGATAGTAATGTTTTTGTTTTGCAGTGTAGGTTTCGCATCGGCACAGACTATGATGCTTGAATATGACGGTGGAACACACGAGTATAACGGAGAGATTTATGCACTTGTTGTAAACAATCAGCTAATCAATCCGCCGCTTTCACCGATTATATTCAATGACAGAGCACTTGTACCGGTAAGAGAAATATTTGAGGAAGTGGGTGCAACGGTAAATTACATTAATGACACTCAAACCATTGAAGTTTCAAGTGATGAATATGATGTGGTTATGAGAATTAATGATAATGTTGCGTACATAAACGGTGAAAAAACCAATATACCCGACAATGTAGTACCAAAGCTTATCTCAAAGGTAGGCGGTGAAACAAAAACAATGGTTCCCGTAAGATTTATAAGTGAAACGATAGGTCTTGATGTAAAATTTGATTCGGAGGACGGAGCGATTTTGATTGATTCGGACGGATATGTTATTTCGGACGAAAATCAAGAACCGAGTATTGACGATGTAGTTCCTCAGCCTGATAATTCGGATGACAATGCAAGCTATACACCGTCGGTTGAAACAAAAATAACAAATGTTTCATATGACATTACAGGCGATAACAGCATTAAAGTTACAGTTACATCTAATGCCGATATTTCAAGTTATTCCGATTTTACATTAAGTTCACCGGAAAGAGTTGTTGTGGATTTTGCAGGAATGAAGTTTGATGGCGTAGGTGATACACTAAGCGTTAACAAAGCAGGTGTGACATCTGTAAGAATGGGCGACAATGACGAAAGAGCAAGAGTTGTTGTAGATATTTCAAATTTAAAAAAATACAATATTGAAAAAACGTCAAACAATACTGTTGTTATAAATGTTGAAACAAAGGCGGCCGCACCGACACCGAAGCCGACTGTAAACAACGGAAATTCAAACAACAATTCGACAATTACTGCCGATTCGAGCAAATTGATTGTGCTTGACGCAGGTCATGGAGGAAGTGACTCGGGCGCGGTTGGTTATTCTAACGGTAATGTGGTGCTTGAAAAGAATTTGACTCTTGAAATAACGTACAAAGTAAAAGAAATTCTTGAAAATGCCGGTTATACCGTTTCAATGACACGAACAGGCGATACTTTGCCGTCATTGGTTGAACGTCCTACTCAAGCAAATGCTGAAAATGCCGCTGTTTTTGTAAGTATACATATCAATTCCGTTGACAATGCACCGAATGCTAACGGAACTGAAGTATATTATGCAGATTCAAATAACGGTAACGCTTACGGCACAACAAGCGAAAAGCTTGCAACCAATATATTAAACAGGATGCTTTATTATATGGGTTCAACAAACAGAGGCGTTAAAACTGCCGAACACGCAGTTACAAAACGCTGTGAAATGCCTGCGGCACTTACCGAAGTCGGCTTTATAACAAATCCTACGGAAGTTTATAATATGACTACCGACGAATATCAATATAAAGCTGCTCAAGGTATTGCCGAGGGAATAATGATAACATTAAAAGATATTAATGTTCCGCAATAATTTTGTCTTTAAAATGAACTGTCTTTCTTATTTGAGAAAGGCAGTTTTTTTTTTATAATGTTTCGACTAAAAGATGTCGAAACATTTTTTTTATTCGACAACCGACTTTGACATTTTTCTTACAGTATATGGAGTATAATACTTTTTAGAGGTGAGCAATATGGAGATATATGCCGATGTAATATTTTTAGTGAATTTTATATTTTCATATGTGCTGTTATACATTCTCGGCAAGTTCGTTAATACGGTGAAAATAAAAAAGCTGCGTTTAGCCGTTGCGGCGGTAATCGGCGGAATAAGTTCGGCGATTATATTTTGTATAGAAATGCCGATGTGGATTTCGTATGTGCTGAGATGCGTGGCGATATTTTTGATGATAACAACAGCCTATTTTGAAAAACGCAAAAACATACTAAATCAGATGTTATGGTTTGTAATGCTCGGCGGTATAATGATGTTTGTAATGATAATGCTTGTATCGCTTACGGGTAAAACAATCGGTATGGCAATCAACAACGGCATTGTATATTTTGATATTAATTCAAAGGTGTTTGCCATATCGCTTGGAATATCGTGCATTATGATGATTTTCTTTGTAAAGATGTTTAAAAACAGAAAAAATAAAAAATACTATATACTGAATGTGACACATAATGACAGAACTATAACTGTTTCTGCATTGTTTGACAGCGGTAATTTACTTAAAGAGCCTATAACGGGTAAGTATGTAAGCATACTTGAATGGGAAGCGGCGAAAGAACTGTTTGATACCGAAATAGAATTTTCGGATATTGAAAATTATATCGAAGATATGAAATTGTGGGCAGTACCGTTTAATTCGTTGGGGAATTCGTCCGATGTTTTGTTTGCTTTTTTGGCAGATGAAATAAACATACCGGAAGAAAATAAAACAATAGATAAAACATTTATAGGTTTGTACGGCAGCAGACTTTCAAATAATGAAGAATATCACGCATTGATTAATGCAGGCTTACTATGAAGGAGTTAAAGGAAATGGAATTATTAAGAAAAATCAGTTCAAAATTTATTTGTATCGGCTCAAATCCTCTGAAAAATGCGGAAGTCTTTTATATCGGAGGCAGTGACACATTGCCGCCGCCATTGAAAAAAGACGAGGAAGAAGCACTTATGAAAAAGCTTGTAAACGGTGATATGAGTGTTAAGGCTACATTGATTGAAAGAAATTTAAGGCTTGTTGTTTATATTGCAAGAAAGTTTGAAAATACGGGGATATATGTTGAGGACTTAATCTCAATCGGTACGATTGGTTTGATAAAAGCGATAAATACATTTAATCCGCTTAAAAATATAAAGCTTGCAACGTATGCGTCAAGGTGCATTGAAAATGAAATATTAATGTATCTTCGTAAAAATTCAAATATGCGCAGTGAGGTTTCTATTGATGAGCCGCTTAATGTGGATTGGGACGGAAATGAACTTTTGCTTTCTGATATACTCGGAACGGATAATGATGTTATCTGTAAAAATATAGAGGACGAGGTTGACAAGGCACTGCTTGTTGACGCGATGAAAAAACTGTCTGTAAGGGAGCAACAGATAATGCGGTTACGATTCGGACTCGGTAACGGAAAGGAAAAAACACAAAAGGAAGTTGCAGATATGCTTGGTATATCGCAATCATATATTTCCAGACTTGAAAAAAGAATAATAGGCAGATTGAAAAAAGAAATAGCCAAAATGTGCTGAATATACATATTATCGTCATATCTTGTAC
>NZ_JBKVWU010000082.1:0-9419 GCF_046972485.1 Hominilimicola sp. | reverse complement strand
ATGATAAAGGTTACCGGTTTAAAAAAGCATTTTGGAGATTTGGAAGTATTAAAGTGAATTGACCAGCACATAAAACAAGGCTAAAAGGTTGTTGTTATAGGTCCTTCGGGTTCGGGTAAATCAACATTTTTGAGATGTCTTAATTTGCTTGAAGTGCCGACAGAGGGTGAAATTCTCATTGAGGGCGAAAGCATTACCGCTCCAAAAACAAATGTAAATAAAATTCGTGAAAAAATGGGTATGGTGTTTCAGCAGTTTAATCTGTTCCCGCACCTTACAGTGCTTGACAATATAACTCTTGCACCGATTAAGGTTAAGAAAATGCCGAAAGCAGAGGCTGAAAAGCTTGCACGTGAGCTTTTGAATAAAGTAGGTCTTGCGGACAAAGAGGACTCATATCCCGCACAGCTTTCGGGCGGTCAACAGCAGAGAATTGCAATAGCACGTGCACTTGCAATGCAGCCGGATATAATGTTGTTCGATGAACCTACATCGGCACTTGACCCTGAAATGGTCGGTGAAGTTCTTTCTGTTATGAAAGACCTTGCGGACGGTGGTATGACAATGGTTGTTGTAACTCACGAAATGGGATTTGCACGCGAAGTTGCGTCAAGAGTTTTGTTTATGGACGGCGGATATGTGCTTGAAGAAGGCACTCCTGACGAAGTGTTCAGCAATCCGAAAAACGAAAGAACAAAAGAATTTTTGAGCAAAGTTTTAAAGTAGTTATCTAACACAGAATGTGTTAAATATAAAAATAAGTGATTTTTTAGGAGGATACAAAAAATGAAAAAGGGTTTAATGAAAGTGGTAGCTTTGGCAGCTGCATCAGTTATGGCAGTGGCAGCACTTGCAGGTTGCGGAAGCAGTGATAAGTTGATTATGGGTACAAACGCAGCATTCCCACCGTTTGAATACACAACATCACAAGGTCTTGTAGGCGAATTTGACGGTATTGACGTTGCTATTGCTAATAAGATTGCCGAAAATGTAGGTAAGGAACTTCAAATTGAAGATATGGAATTTGACGGACTTGTTGCATCTGTAAGTACAGGTAAGGTTGATATGGTTGTTGCAGGTATGACTGCTACAGACGAAAAAAAGCAAAGCGTTGATTTCTCTGATCCATACTATGTTGCATCACAGGTTATCGTTGTTGCACCTGACAACACAGATATTACAAGTGCAGAAGATTTGAAGAATGACAAGACAGTCGGCGTTGTTCTTGGTTACACAGGCGACAATATCGTAACAAACGATTTACAGCTTGCAGAAGACAAGGTTACAAGAGCAAACAGAGGTATTGATATAGTTCAAGACGTTAAGAACGGTAAGCTTGACGCAGTAGTTATCGACTCTGCAACAGGTAAGGCTCTTGCTGAAAAGAACGGTCTAAAGATTGTTGAAGACCCACAGGCATTTGAAACAGAAGAATATGCAATCGCAGTTAAGAAGGGTAACACAGAACTTCTTGACAAGATTAACGAAACACTTTCAGAAATGAAAGCTTCAGGCGAAATTGAACAGCTTGCAATGGAATACGACGAAAAGCTTGCTGAAAACAATCAGTAATTGATAATTGAAAATTGAAGGACGGCTTTATTATGCCGTCCTTTTTGCTTAAGGAGTTATATATGCGTATAGATAAATATATTTCCGGCTGCGGATATGCAAGCAGAAAAGATGTGAAAAAACTAATAAAACAAGGTCTTGTGTTTATAGACGGTGAAGTGTGTAAAAAGCCGGAGGAACAGACTGATGAAAACAGTATTGTTGAGGTTGACGGTGAAAGATTGATTTATCGTGAATTTGTGTATTTAATGCTAAATAAACCGCAAGGCTGCGTAAGTGCTGTTTATGATAAGAAGTATCCCGTTGTAACCGAATTTGTTCCGGAGGAATACGCACATTTTGAAGTATATCCCGTAGGCAGACTTGATATAGATACGGAGGGCCTTTTGATCCTCACAAATGACGGTCAATTCGCTCATGAAATGACATCACCGAAAAAAGATGTGTATAAAAGATATTTCGCGGTGCTTGATAAACCTATGGAAGAAAAAGATGTTGAAATATTCGCAGGCGGTATGGAATTTAAAGAGTTTACCGCAAAAAGTGCAAAGCTTGAAATAACGGAAAATCCGAATGAGGTTTATATCGAAATTGCAGAGGGTAAATTTCATCAGGTGAAACGTATGTGCGAAAGGGTCGGTAAAACGGTGACGTATCTGAAACGTGTCGCAATTGGCAATTTGAAACTTGATAAATCACTCGAAAAAGGCGAAGTCCGTGAATTGACAAAAGATGAACTTGATATGCTGTATAAGAAATAAAGCCACCCCTCAGGCGACGATGTCGCCAGCTCCCCTCGATGGGAGCCTATAATAGTAGGGGCGACCATTGGTCGCCCGTTTTGGTAGACTAAGATAATAGATAATATTGAAAAGATAATAGATAATGAGAGTAGGGGACGTCCCCCAAAAGCCACCACTCCGTCACTTCGTGCCACCTCTCCTCAAGGAGAGGCTTTCCGTAAGGCTCCCATAGAGGGGAGCTGTCAACGAAGTTGACTGAGGGGTGGCAACCACAAAATACAAGGGCGGTCAATGACCGCCCTTATTACGTTATTCAAATTTAATTTTTCCGTCATCAAGTGCATAAATCACCGCCGCAACGGCACTGGAATTATTATCAACCGTTATAAAATCAGCGACTTCTTTTACTTCATCAACGGCGTTACTGACCGCAACACCGACATTTGCCATTTTAACAAGTGCAAGGTCGTTTTCGTTATCGCCGATACCGATTGTATTACTTCTGTCAACATTCATCAAATCGGCAAGGTGCATAAGCCCCTCACCCTTACTTGCGTTTTTAGGCAAAAGTTCATAGTACCAAGGACTGGACTGCACAAATTCATAATCATTAACAAACGGTGAATTTGCAATCGCATCTCTTATCTGCTGAATTTCATTTTCTTCAACCATAAACAATACTTTTACCCAATCTTCCTTTATATCGTGATAATCAAGAAAATTATCGGGTAAATCTTCAAGAACCTGATGTTCTCTTACTTTTTGATTAACTTTACAGAAATAAATTTTATCCGAAGTACAAACTTCAATTCCCACAAAGTCAAACATTTTATCCATATATTCAACGCATTTCAAAGCACCTTTATCAAGTGTGCTTGCCCATAAAAGTTTTTCATCGTTAAAATCATATATTGCCGCACCATTAAAGCAAACCATAGGTGCATTTGGGTGAACGTAGTTTAGCATCAACTTTGCGCCTTGCGGCACACGTCCCGTTGCAAATGTGAAAAGTCCGCCCTCTGACTTGAAATATTCAATAGCTTTACTGTTTTCGTCCGATACACGTTTATCAGTTGTAAGAAGTGTATCGTCAAGGTCGGTGCATAAAAGTATTCCGTCAAATTTTCCCATACTGCTCGTCCTTTCGTGTTTTTTTCTACACGCATAATTTTAGCATATTATATGAATTTAATCCATTTGTATTTTATATAAAAATAATATTGTATCATAAGTTAAAATGTGCTATAATTATAAGATACAGAATGGGTGTACAATATTCAAAACGGGAAGGCTGTAAGGTATGAAAATAACAGATTCAATGATAAAAAAATCCTGCTCGGCGACTATTTACAAGCGTGGCTTGGAATACTTTAAAGAGGGCAGAGTTCATTTAAGAAAACGTGAGGATAATTTAATAACAGCCGTAGTTGACGGGGAAGAACTCTACAATGTGCAGGTAAGACTGTCTGAAAAAGGTGTAGAGGATTGTTTTTGTACCTGTCCTTATTTTGAAACGATGAATTCTGTTTGCAAACATATTGTTTCAACATTAAAGCAACGTCAAAAGGAGCTTGACGAGGGTGCGGATTATGTTGATGAAAACGATAAGATTGCAAAAACGCTTTGCGGTGAATTTGCATCAAGAAAATACGAAAAACAGCCACTATATGCAAAGTTTACACTGCACATAAATAAGCACAATACAAACGGTGTATCGTATGCAATGTCTGTTGAAATCGGCGGTAATAAAGTACACGGTATTGAAAATTTTTTGGAATGTTATTTGAAAGGCAAGGAGTTTAAATTTGACAGATACACGTCATATAATCCCGCAGTAACGGAATTTCCGAAACATCAAGACGAGATAATAGCAATACTTGCGGAAACATACGAAAATCGTGCGGCAGATGTTCAGATGTATATGAAAGCGGCATATCAAACGGCTTTCGGCTCACTTGCGGCAAAGAGAATATTCCCTCTGCTGCAATATGTTGATTTTTCTGTTGTATTTGATGGGCTTTCTTTGGGCAATGTAAGAATAGAAGAAGACAATCCAGATATAATAATTGATGTTGACGCAGGTGATGGCGAAGTTGATATGTCTGTCAGTGACAGAGGCTTTGCACTGACGCATGACGGTGAGTGGTTCTTTTACGAGAACACGATATACCACACAAGCGAAGAATGGCGTGAGTATTTTATGCCGATATACCATGCACTTGCGACGGAGGGCAGAACGCAAATCAGTTTTAAAGGTGACAATACAATTTTGTTTGCCACTCACGTTTTACCCGATATACGCAGTAAGCACGGCGTTATAACACGCGGTATCGAAGATATGATTGTCGATGCGAAACCGACATTTGAAGTGTATTTTGACGCGACACAAGGCGGTATAACTGCCGTTGTTAAGGCGAATTACGGAAGTATAGGATTACGTTTGCCGAACGATGTAAACGGTAACGGCAAAATCGTTGTGCGTGACTATGAGATTGAAAACGATTTGCTTTCGTCATTTAAGATGTTCAATTTACAAGACGGTACATTCATGTTGAAATCGGACAGAGAAATATATTTATTCCTATCGGACGAAATTCCTGTACTTAAAGAAAAAGCAAAGCTCTATTATTCCGACAGATTTGCCGGCTTGAAGATTATGGACCGAGTGGATATAAGTGCGTCTGTAACATATAACAGCGGTGTTGATTTGCTTGAGGCTGACTTTGAAAGTAATCTGTCATATGAACAGATCAGCGGAATTTTAAGTGCGGTTAAACTGAAGAAAAGATTTTACAGATTGTCAAACGGCAGTTTTATCGACCTTGAAAACAGTAAACAAAAGGATATTTTCAATTTGCTTGATCAACTTGATTTTTCTTTTGAAGATATTAAAAACGGTAAAAAAGTAATTCCAAAGTATCATGCACTTTACTTAAATTCTCTTTCATCTGTTGAAAAGAATGAAGAATTTAAAAAATATATTGAGGAAATAAAAAATATAGAGCCTGTAATTCCGAGTGAAGTCAGCGACATTTTGCGTGGCTATCAAAAAGACGGAATGGCATGGCTCAGCCAGCTTTCTTATCTTGGCTTCGGCGGTATATTGGCGGACGATATGGGTCTTGGTAAAACGTTGCAGGTTATTGCGTATATTCACGGAATAAAACCCGAAAAACCGACGCTTATCGTTGCACCGAGTGCACTTACTTATAACTGGCTCAGCGAAATAAATAAATTTACACCGAACGCCAAAACCATAATAGTTGACGGTGCAAAAGAGGACAGAGAAAAACTTATACAGACTATCGGCGAGTATGAATTTGTAATCACGTCATATCCGCTTTTAAGACGCGATATTGCACATTATAAAGAATTTGAATTTTCGTATTGCTTTATAGACGAGGCACAGCATATTAAAAATCCGAAAACTATGAATGCAAGAAGCGTCAAGAAAATAAATGCGGAGCATAAATTTGCCCTTACCGGTACACCGATAGAAAATTCGTTGCTTGAATTGTGGTCAATATTTGATTTTGTAATGCCGGGATATTTGTATTCGGCACACGAATTCAGAAACAGATATGAAATGCCGCTTGTAAAAGACGGTGACAAAATGACGGCGGATAGTTTCAGAGCGAGGATAAAGCCGTTTATGCTAAGACGTATGAAAAACGATGTTTTAAACGAGTTACCGGAAAAAATCGAGAACACAATGTATGCGGAGCTTACGGGTGAACAAAAGAAAATGTACACATCGTATCTTGCACTTGCGAAAAATCAGACGCTTGCGTTGCTTGGTGAGGGCGGTCAAGGTAAAATGCGTATTTTGACACTGCTTATGCGACTAAGACAGATTTGTTGTCACCCTACATTGTTTGACGAAAACTATGATAAGGACAGCGGTAAACTTGATTTGCTTATGGAACTTGTCACGAATGCGGTTGAGTCGGGACACAGAATACTTGTATTTTCACAGTTTACGTCAATGCTTTCAATTATAAGAGAGAGTCTGAAAAATGTGGGGATAGATTCGTTCTACCTTGACGGAAAAACTCCGTCTTACGAGAGAGCGGAGCTTTCCGACAGATTTAACGGCGGTGAAAACAACGTGTTCCTTATATCGCTTAAAGCAGGCGGCGTAGGTCTTAACCTGACTGGTGCGGATACCGTAATTCACTATGACCCATGGTGGAATCCTGCAGTTATGGAACAGGCTTCCGACCGTGCATACAGAATAGGACAAACAAAAGCGGTACAGGTTATACGTCTTGCCGCAAAGGGTACAATAGAAGAAAAAATACTTAAATTGCAGGAAAACAAGAAAAATCTTGCAGACGATATAGTCCGCGTTAATACGGACACATTTAAAAGTCTTTCTAACGAAGAAATACTTTCATTATTTAGCTAAACAGGAGGGCTGAGTCAGGTGAGATTCAGGGCGATTTTAAACGATAAGTATGACCTTGAAGAAATTGCACAACGCAAACAATCGGCAAGACCACATCATAAAACTTTGATTTATTTTGCGGTTGTATGGGCGGTGCTTAATATTTTGGCGATTATTTATATTACAAAAAATAATTATATATATTTTTGGGACGATTCGACGTATTGGGATATTGCAAGAAAAATTGCGTCGGGAGCGTTTAGTGAAGGCGGTTTTTGGCATAATGTCTATAATTCCGTTGCTGAGCAGGATTATAACTATATAGCGGGACTTCCGTCGGCGTTGATTGTAAAAATTTTCGGTGAGTCACGGCTTGCGTATATTTTGGGACTTGTCAATTTATATTTAGTGACGTCATTTGCAATGGTGTATGTGTTGGCGAAAAAAGTCAGTAAAGCACCTAAAATTGCAGCGGTGATTTCGCTTATGATATGTCCGTCTATGGTGTTTTTGACATTTAACGGATTTGTTGATATAGGAGGACTTTTAGGGTGCCTTGTATGCTTTAATTTGTATTTTGTAAAAGACAAAGATGATGATGCGATATGGCGGTATGCGGTAATCGGCGTACTGCTTGTCGCACTTATGCTTTGGAGAAGATGGTACGCGTTTTTCACGGTATCGTTTATAACCGCAATGCTTGCGGATTGCGTACTGTTTAAGAAAAAATGGTACAAACCGATTGTAACAATCGCAGTTGTCGGATTGATACTCGTTGTATTTTTCAGAGATTTCCTTGTGTACAAACTGATGAAAGATTACGGCAATCTTTATTCTGGATATAAGTTTTCGGTGGGAACTGATTTGAAACTTATAACAAGATATTTCGGTATAATATTCGTTGGGGTGCTTGCTGTTTCGTCAGTGGTTATGGCGGTTAAAAAGAAAGAAACAAGAACGCTGTTTATGTGGGTACAGATGATAGTGTGCCTGTTTATGTTCCTTTCAACTCAGACACACGGACAACAACATTTGCTTTTATACATTCCGTCACTTATAATGCTTACACTTATATCAATAAGACATATAACAAAAGAATGGGCTTTGGTCGGAATATCGCTTTTGGCGTTGGTACATTCGGTGAATGTATATATTCCACGCACACAACCGCATAATATCCAGGAAATTAAGCATATGGCATTGATACCGAATTTTTCGATGCTGCCTGTATCAAGAGACGATACGGACGAAATTCTTGCGTTAAAGAAAAAACTCGATACAACCGTTTATGACGGTGATACGCTCGGCGTACTTGCGTCATCGTTTACGCTTAATGAGGATATACTTATAAATGCAGAACCGTCACTCGGAGTAAAGTCGATACGTGATAATTATATCGTGTCATTGCCACAGGTAGATTCGCGTGACAGGGATTTGACACCGTTGTATACCGTAAATTATGTCCTTGTCGCATCTCCTGCACAGACGCACTTGGCAGAGGGCAGTCAGACGGTTGTTGAGGAGGCTGTAAACAGTTTTATGAATTATGCGGATATTGCAACGGCATATGAGGAAGTTCCCGAATGTGAAACCGTTATAGACGGTATAACGATAAAATTATTCCACCGTGTCCGTGACGAACATCAGGCGGATATTAAAACATTTGAGGCACGACTGTATAAATAAGACGGGCGCCGTCAAAAGTATTCTGAAATAATTAACATTTTGTTTACACTTGGCACATTGACAACCATTTATTACAGGTTTATAATTTATATATACTTAAATTATGAAAGGGTGTATATATGAGAAGCTGTATATATTGCGGCAGAGAACTTGAAAAAGGCGAAGTTTGCGATTGTCCGCAGAGTGTTGCACACAGAGCGGGGAAACAGCAATCATCTGCCGAAAGAAAAAACGAAACAAAAACAGAAGACAAAAAATCGGATAAAAAACAAGAGAAAACACAGGCTAATTACAGTAATCCGTATAAAACCGAAACTTCTTACAAAACAGGCTATGCCGGAACGGAAAGCAAGTTTGAAAGAGCGAAGATAAAGCATAAGGCGAGAAAAGCGGCAAGGAAAGCTAAAGCAACAAGAACGTCAAATATCAATCCGAAAGGATTTTTTGGTGAGTTGGGAAGATATATCGTGAGATTTATAAAATCACCGATTGACACAATTTCCAATCCGCCACATCTCGGAAAAGTGGCAATAATGACTATTGCGGCACTTCAAGGCGTTGTATTGTGGCTGTGTATGTTCTTTATATTAAGAGGCGGCGGAGTAGGACCGCTTAAAATATTGACGTCACTTATGAATTTTAACGGCGGTGCAGGTTACAGTCTTGTATTGCAAATCATACTTTGTATGGTATCCGGTGCGATAAGCGGAGTGATTTTATTTTTCTTGTATTCGGGAATATTTTGGCTTATCAATAGATTTGTAATGCGTCTTAAAACGGCATATTGGGAATTTTCAATACGTCTTGCGTCAACGTGGATACCGTTTACGGTAATATGTGCAATCGGCGTAATTCTCAGTATGTTGTCACCTGTAACGCTTATGATATTGATTTTGTGCGGCGCGGTCAGCGTGGCGGTGCTTACCTATGAGGCACTGCGCACAGAATGGATTTCTAAATCACCAAGTCAGGTATTGTATGCAATGATGCTTGGATATTTCGTATTCTTCACTGTTGTATGCTATTTAATT
>NZ_JBKVWU010000081.1:0-9504 GCF_046972485.1 Hominilimicola sp. | reverse complement strand
GTGGAGATATGGATTTTTTCTATAAATTTGATGATCCGGATAATAAGTTTGTAGAAATAATTGACTATATACATGAACATGAAGATGAGTGCCTTATTATATCAGGAGGAGAATTATAATGGACAAATTAATTGAGTCGTTGTTGAATATTAATATACGGAAGAATGAAGGATATATTTTTGTGAAACAAGAAGATATATATGTGCCTATAATAAAAACAGTATTATCAATTACTAAACGTTCATTTTATAGATTGCCATTGTTAGAAGAAATAGTATTACGCTTGATAAATGAAAATTTGCAGGAAATTGATGAATTGGCGAATGTATTGGGGATTGATAGAAAATTATTAGAGGTAACTTTAGCGGATTTGAGCGTGAAGGACATAATTTATTGTACAACAAATAGGTGTACATTGTTGTCGAAAGGAAAGCAAGCATTAAAAGATTTAAGGACTGTTCAAAGACGCAAAGATACAATTAAAAATATTTATTTAGACCCGATTAATAAGAAAATAATTACAGATTATGACAACTATCAATTTATTGATAAAGTTGTATATAATAATGATAAAAAATTAGAGGCAGATATTACTGTAAATAATATTGAAATATTTAAGGAAAATATTGAGAGTGTTAACAAAGTATTCCTTGATGAAATGAATTTGTTTAATGATAAAACAAAAAGCGAACCTGATGAATTATTAAGTATTGATGGTATAGAGAATGTTTTTGTAAAATTTATTCGAATTCCTATAAATATATATGTAAGTGCAGATGGATATGATATAGATGTTTTAGCTAGTAGTAAGAAGTATGATACATTATTTAAAATGTTTAAAGATGAAATAATTGAGCAAATAAGAAGAAAAAAATTATTAAAAAAGCTTTTCGTTAAATATAAACCAAGAAGAGAATTTACAGCTTTGAATTTGCAGGAAAACGAAAACCTAAAAAAATGTTTATTAAAATGTAAAAATAATAAAAGTGATAGAAATGAATTAAGACAAGTTATTGAAAAAGAAATTTTTTTAAATAGAAAATTGATGGATGAAGAATTTGAATACTTGTTAAAATATCTATCAGCACATTCCCAAAATATCAAAATTGTTGTACATAATCTAAATGATTGGATCAAAAGTGACTTGTATATTGAGGTTAAAACGATATTAAATGGGAAGACATATGAGATTGGCTATGACGAATGTAATGATTGGAAGAATGCAATTTCTGCTATAAAAAGAGATTTGCCTAATTGTACAAAAGACCAAATAAAAAAAGTAAATAAAGATTTTTATTTTTTCTTGAATTTTGATGATAAATATAATATCATAGCAGTACCTAAAGATATATTAATTATAGATAATAAAACTCATATTCATAAGATTGAGTTTTATTTTCAGATATTGATTCATTGAACTGTATAAAAGCGATTTATAATTATTTATCAAAGGATTACTAGATTGTTGATAAGGATATAGTAGAGAATATAAAACAATACCAATAAAATATTTGATATGCGGTTGAGTATAATTTAAGAAAATATGATGGACGATTGTGTTCGGTATGTGAACTTTTTACAAGTAAAGATGTTTAGTTTGTTCCGATTTCAAGATTGGTGTCAAAAGGCGGAATAAATGCAGTTACGGACTATTATAAAAATTTGGGTGATGAGCATTTTGATAAATTGATTGATATGTTTGTGTTTGACGCAGTAGTGTGTAATACAGACAGACACTTTGGTAATTTCAGTGTTCTTGTTGATAATCATACGAATACGGTAATTGACAATGCACCGATATTTGATAACGGATTGTCATTATGGGGATTTGCAATGGAAAATGAACTTGATGATATTTCCGCATATGTCAATACCCGTACGCCTGCAACATATTCGGATTTTATGGAGTTTGCAAAACACTATATAACAAATTCACAAAAA
This sequence comes from Hominilimicola sp., assembly GCF_046972485.1. Lineage (NCBI taxonomy): Bacteria > Bacillati > Bacillota > Clostridia > Eubacteriales > Oscillospiraceae > Hominilimicola > Hominilimicola sp. The sequence continues at coordinate 7,563 of NZ_JBKVWU010000081.1, read as the reverse complement.
CAAAAACTGCATAAGTTGCAAAACTTCAAATTCAAAAAACATCCAAGATATAATTGGAGCAAGAAAATATTAAAAACAGTTGAACGTGTAATACAAGAACGTGTTGAATTGTTGCTTAAATAAAAGCCCTCGAACAGTAAAATGTCGAGGGTTTTTGTTTTGTCTAAATTTTATTTTTTATAAATACTTAAAATATCAGCAATAACGGAAACTAATTAAAAAATTCATATGCACATTAAATTTTTCTCAATTGAATATACAAAGCTCAATGATATAATAAAATCAAATCATAAAATAAACATTAGGAGGGATTTGATTATGAGCTTTTATAAAAAGATGGTATCAGTATGTGCTGCAGTCGCATTGAGCACATCAATAATTCCGGTCATACCGGTTTCTGCGGATACCGGTATGACACGTTATGAAGCAGAACGTCAATATACCGGTGGATGGGCTGATGTTGTGCAAAACAGCATTGCATCCGGCGGCTATGTAGTTGAACGCATAGGCGGAAAAAGCACAGATATAGGTACGGTTGTATTTAAGATATGGGCAGAGGAAGCCGGCACATATAATGCAAAGCTTGGATATATATCGAAAAAGGATTCCGATTTTTATGTCAGAGTAAATTGGTATGCATGGGATACAGGAAACGACACAAAATTCACGACAACGGCAAGCAATAGCGTTCAGACACAGGAAATGACGCTTAAACTCAATGCCGGTTGGAATGATGTAAAGATTTACAGCACAAAGGGTATAACTGATGATGGAACAGATTACAGAATATCTGTAGATTATCTTGATGTCGATACAGAGGGATATACATTGCCAAATATTACGGAGGACACAAAGGCAACGTTAAATAATACGTCACATCGTGACATTTACAAGGCGTCGGACGGCAGTGGTATTACCGGTCTGGGACAGAGCGGTAGTGCGGATTTTATTGTCAAAGCCGATGAGGATGGGGCGTATAACCTTGGTATATGGTACAGCAGTGCGGATTACAGAGCACTGGAAGTATATGCTGATAATGTTCTTGTTGATACTGTATATTGCCCTGTTACCAACGAAAGCGATAGAATCGATACTGCTGTGGTACAGCTTACTCTTACGGCAGGAGAGCATAAAATCACATTTAAAAATCAATACGGTCAGGCTCCTGATATTGATAAAATTCAGTTAAAGGAAGCGGAAAACAACTCGGAGAGTAACACTGAGAATATCAATCTACTCGGAATAAATACGGAGCCACCGTTTACAAACGGCATTTTCAGCATTGATTATAATTTAAACACCGGTAAGGCAGACTATAAATACGGTAGTGACATTAAAGTAAGCGGGTTTGAATCTGTAGTTAAAGTAGAAGATTCGTATGACAGTGGTGACGGAAATATGATAAATACCGTTGTAAAATCATCGGATTATACCGATCGTTATGTTACATACGATGTCTTGGATGACGGTTTCGGACAGGGCGCACTTTATACGGTTGTAAACCAAGCGGAAAATCTTCCGACAATGTATCAGAAGTTTTATGTGTATAAAGATATGCCGTATGCACTTGTTCAGGTAGAACTCGGTTCGGACAATGAAATATCGACGAACTTTATGGCGCCTATAAGTACATCCGGAGAAAATGTTGTAGATATAGGAACAAAAACCGATGCAAGAGCGCTTTTCGTTCCGTTTTCGAACGATGGATATACGGCTTATAATCCTGAAACACTTAACGGAGCACATACAAGCTATTTTGTTACGGCAATTTTTGATAACAATTCAAGAAACAGTGTAATTGCGGGTTCGGTGGATCATGATACATGGAAAACAGGTACAAGCACCTGGGCAACAGCAGATAACGGGAATATTAACTTTTTTGGTGCATTTGCCGGTATAAATTCAAAGGAATTTACATATGATTTCCAACCACACGGCTCAATTAAGGGAACAAAGGTATCATCACCAAAGATGTTTTTAGGATATTTTGATGATTGGCGTGACGGAATGGAAACATATGGTGACGCAAATAAACGAAATAACGGCAAACTCAGCTGGGGCAGTGGCTCGATATTCGGTTTCAGTTCATGGAATGCTCATCAGGACAAGGTGACTCTCGAAAATATGAAAAACGCATCCGATGAAATGGCAACTCTTAATGCGGGTGGATTCTGTGACGAAAACGGAATAACATGGGTAAATATAGATTCATATTATGATAATTTGATAGACAACAGTAAGGAAGATCCATACACAGAACTTAAAGAATATGTAGAATATGCTCATAACAAGGGACTGAAAGTTGGCCTTTACAACGCAAGACATGTTTTGTGGGATAATGATATGCAAGGTTGGGGTGTAAGAGATTCTGCGATAACAGATGAATACGGAAACCCCGTTGCACTTGCAAAAACTGATTCGACATACGGTGTAGTTAAAAATTCAATACCGATTGATCCGACTTCAGACCATTTCAAAAATGATGTTAAGAACTTTATGTCGACCTATACCGGTATAGGATTTGACTATTTAAAGATTGACTTTTTGAATTTTTGTACTCTTGAAGGAAATTATGCGGATAGTAGCATTACAACGGGTATGCAGGCATATAATGCACTTTGCAAAGAGTTCACAAAATATATTGATCCCGAAAAATTCTTTTTGAACTACTCGATAGCACCGTTGTTCCCAAGTCAGTATGCACATTCGAGAAGACTGAGCTGCGATATAGGAACAGAAAAATCAAATTCACTTGAAAAGGCGAAATATATGCTTAATGCGTTACAGTACGGATGGTGGCAGGACGGCAACCTTTATGAATATACCGATCCTGACCAGATTTCATTCTATGTGCCGACTCTTCTGGGTTTTGATACTGATACGGCGCGTGGTAAATATACATCGGGAGTTATTGCAGGAGGCGTAATGCTTCTGAGTAATGATTTCAGTAGCGATAAAGCAAAAAGTGGCGTTGAATCTGTTGCTATGAACGAGCGTATTAATGACGTGGTGCGTATTGGCAAAGCATTCCGTCCAACAAAAGCAACAAGCGCATGGAATACACCTTATGAGAACGATAAGAAGGATCCCGACAATGTATATTACATGGAAGATAACGGCTATACATATGTTGCGGTGTTTAACTTTGACAGCACAAGTAAAACAAAGGAATTTAACCTTGCAGATGTAGGATTGAATCCGACAGAAGAATACAGTGCAGTTGAATTATGGGACAACAGTTCCGTAACGATTTCGGGAGATAGCTTTACAACAAACAGCATTGCGGCACGCAGTGCCAATTTATATAAGATAGAATCCGGTGCGGATACGCAAGAGAACGGTGCAGAAACATTGTTCTATGAGGATTTTGATACAACAGGTACAACAACGGAAACAATTACAAGCAATTCAAACGGTTGGACATTTGGCACATGGGGAGATACAGCTCCTTTTGCACAGATAGGAGGATTCTGCGGCAGAGAAAATTCATTAAGATTATCAGCCGGAAATTCGTGGTGGACATCGGGATATGTAAATGTTAATCTGGCAAAAGCCGGAGCCGCACAAAAAAGTATTTCCGAAGATGAAATAAATGAAAAGCTTTCAAAGGATATCACGTTGTCCTTTAAGGTCAATTTTGACATACCAAATCCCGAACAAGCAGGGTATAATTCAATACGCATAAAAGATAAGAACGGCAATGTCATTGTACAAATACAAACGCCGGAACGCTCGAATAATGAAAACGGAATAACTGATAAATTAAAATTAACGGGTGTTAAAAATCCTGACGGCAGTGGTGATAATTTGTCATATACGCTTAAGGATCCAATAAATAATGTAAATAATAATACAGAGTGGTACGAAATTGCTGTAAATTTTGACATGACTAACAGCAAATACAGAGTAAGTGTTGACGGTCAAGTGCTTAATACCGATGAATATGGTGAATGGATTGAGAGCAGTACACCGCTTACCGATAATATAATCACAGATTTATATATGGAGGTTTATTCCGCAGCTTGGTATCAAAGTATGCATTTTGATGACATCAAAGTAGTATCGGCGGCAGATGACGTTGAGTTTAACGTAGATGCAGAAATAAAGAATACCATAGAGGACAGAGATGAAATATGGCCGGGCGACATTCTTGATTATACATTAACATCGTCGGGCGGCACAATCGATAATGATAAAACAGAGGTAAGTTTTGCATATCGCACAACGGATCAAAGTGGATATACTCCGATAACAGACAAGATTGTTCCGGAGGACGCATACAGAATTATGATGGTTGCTGATGTTGTAAGCGAGGATGGCAATACAGTGCGCAGAATAGTTTATGCCGATGTAGAGCCGTATGACAGAACGTATTACAACGAAGATTTTGATAATGACGAAGTATATGAAAATATAAAGAATACCGCGGATGGCTGGAGCATATCCGGAAATACAGGTAATATAAACTCAAATAATGATATAATATCACAAAGCAACGGAATGCTGAGATTTTATACCGATAAATATTGGAATCAATTTTGGCTTGACAAGGACATAACATCGGCTGTCAAGATGAAATATACAAAAGACGGTTTGTCGGACAGCACAGCCGAGGTAAATATTGCGAAAAAGCTTGGAGGAAATTTTGTTGTTTCTTTTAAAGCAGGTTTTCAGCAAGGTGATAATGACAACGGAAACAACAATGAATATTTTATAAGACTTAACGGTAAATCGGGAAATATTTTGACACAGATTCATGCGGTATCTCCGAATACCGACAACGGCGGTGTTCATACGGTGTATTTAAGCGTTGACGGCACCGACTATAAGATTGCAGAGGAATCAAACAGCGATATGAATCTGCGAGATTATAAATTTGTGGTGAATGAGGACGGCACAGGTTATAAGTTGTATATTGACGGTACACAGTTTACGGATACAAGCTATGGAGACGGATGGATTTTGGCAAATATGAGCGAGCTTTCAAAGCTTTCACTCGGAATTTTCTGGACATCATGGTATCAGACGATTTGGTTTGATGATTTTAAGATTGAGCCTATAATGTATGATATTGACACATCTCAGTTTGTCGGCGGTACAGTTGAAACAATACGTTCAAGACAAAGCACGGATACTGCCGAGGCGGGCAATCGCATATTTGTAAAGGTAACTCCGAATAAGGGTTACAGAAATATATTGGTTGAGTCGCTGAAGGTAAATGGTACGGAAATCGGTGAAAATGGTATGTTTATTATGCCAAACGAAACCGCAGTTATTACCGGTGCATTTAAGGAAAATCCCAAAAAGCTTGCTACGCCTGCGGGACTTACGTTTATAAACGGAAAAGCAGAATGGAATACAGTCGAAAATGCAGACGGATATGTTTTGCAGCTTTATAAAAAATCGGGTGAGGAATATACAGCCGAGGGCGAACCTATAAATATTGCAAAAAATACAACCGAATATGAATTTTCAGAATTGAGCGTCGGCGACTATGCTTATAAGGTTAAAGCAATAGGTGATGGTGATAATTTCAGTGACAGTGATGAAGTGCAGAGCGAGGATTACAGACAAACGAAAAAACTTGCTACGCCACAAATAGTTTTGTTTGAAAACGGAAAGGCAAAATGGAATTCGGTAGATAACGCACAAAGCTACAGTGTAAGAGTTTATAAATATGATAAAGCGGCAGATGTGTATACAGCGGTAGGTGAAACTGTACAAGGTATTACGGCAACAGAATATGATTGTAATATTACGGAGGTCGGTACATACAGCGTTCATGTCAGAGCCGAGAGCAGCAGTGAATATTATACTCAGGGAGATATAGCATGTAGCGAAAACAATGGCATGACATATAAATATATGGTTAATTTAGCTCCGCCTGCATCCGCTTCAATTTCAGGCAGTGGTATCGCTCAATGGGAGGCTGTTGAAAATGCACTTGGCTATGATATTCAGCTTTACTGCAAGACTGAAGACGGTGGTGAACCGTTAGGGAAAGTATACCGTGTCAATGCGGATACTACGCAGTATGTATTTGATTTTGAAACTGACGGAAAATATTATTTTACTGTTAAAACCGTTGGTGATGAATATTATATAGCAAGCGAGAAAACAACGGAAAGTAATGTCTTTGAGTACATACAGAAACCGCCGGTGAATGCACCTGAAAACTTAGAGATTTCAATAAACAACGATGGCAGAACACTGAATGTTTCATGGGGAGCAGTAAGTGATTCCGAGGGTTATATGATAAGACTGTATAAGAAAACAGATAATGAAGAAAGCGACGACATTATGACAGACACAAAGATGATTAATAATGCGGCGCAGACTGAATGTGAATTTGTTCTTAGTGCAAAGGGCGTTTATTATGTCAGTATAATAGCGCTTGGAAACGGTCAGACAAGCGACAAGAGCAAAACCGTTACAAGTACTGATTATGAGCATAATCCTGTTGCTCAAAAACTTGACGTACCGGAGAGTGTGACGTTCAATAACGGCAAAGCCGAGTGGAGTATGGTAGAAGGTGCCGAAGGATACCGTATACAACTCTATAAGAACGGCAAAGCCGAGGGTGCTCCTGAAATAGTAAGAGATAGACTTTCTCTTGATTTTGAATTTAGCGGAGTCGGAGGCTATACTTATAAGATTACTGCTTTAGGTGACGGACTATACTATTCGGACAGTGATGAGGCGGAAAGTAATGAATATGTAATATCTGCTAAGCTTGAAATGCCTGTTTTGCTCGGCTTTTCGGATGGAAAAGCATCATGGAGAGCTGTTGCAAACGCACAAGGATACAAAATACAGCTTTATAAGGACGGAACTGCATATGGCAAAGTTATAAGTGTCGAATCGGATATTCTAAACTGTGATATGATGGAGTATATAGATTCAAAGGGAGTATACACATATACTGTAACAACGATAGGTGACGGAAAGTATTATACGGACAGTGATGAAAGTGCGCAAAGTGTCGGCTATAATTATGAACCCGGAACTGACGTTGTACAGCTTCCGGCGCCGTCTGAAATTAAATTTGAAAAAGGTATTGCAACGTGGACATCTGTGGCGCATGCAGAAAAGTATGAGTTGAAACTTTACCGTGACAATTCTTTGTTGAAAAAGGTTGAAACGGAACTGTTCACATATGATTTCACAGCTTATATTAAAAAAGACGGAAAATATTATTATACTATCACGTCAATAGGCAACGGCGAAAAGTATACCAACAGTGAAACAGTGCAGAGTGAAGTATATAATTATAAAGCGTCAGATGATAATAATGATGATAAAACCGAACCGGAGTGGGGCGTTAAATCGTTCAATCTGAACAAGCAGACAGGCAACTTTAACATAACCGTTACTGCGGGCAAAGAGCGTTATCCCGACACTAAGATATATGTAGCTTTGTATCGGAACGGAGTTCTTGTATCGGTTAAAAGTTTTGTACCCGAATTTGACAGCAATTCGGAATACAGTGGCGACGGAACAATGTCATTGCCATCAGATATGACGAACATTTCAGCGAAGGCATTTATATGGCATGGTGAGATG
>NZ_JBKVWU010000080.1:0-9982 GCF_046972485.1 Hominilimicola sp. | reverse complement strand
GATTTATATAACAAGATTGGAGAAATGATATGAAAACAGCTTTAACTATTGCAGGCTCTGATTCAAGCGGCGGTGCGGGAATACAAGCGGATTTAAAATCATTTGCCGCTAACGGTGTTTTCGGAATGAGCGTTATAAATTCCGTAACTTCACAAAACACAACAGGCGTTTTCGGTGTATACGATATTCCCTGTGATGTTGTTGCATCACAAATTGACGCGGTATTTAAAGATATTTTCCCTGACGCGGTAAAAATCGGTATGGTATCTTCGGCAGAAATTATAAACACCATTGCAGACAGATTAAAGTATTACAATGCAAAAAATATTGTACTTGATACGGTTATGGTTTCAACAAGCGGTTGTAAACTGCTTCGCGACGACGCAATAGACGCACTCACTTCCGTATTGTTCCCCATTGCCGATATTATCACGCCTAATCTTCATGAGGCACAAATTTTATGCGATTTTGATATAAGAAGTGAAAGCGATATGGTGCGTGCGGCAGATGTGATTTATAATAAATATAACGTAACCGTTCTGCTTAAAGGAGGTCACCTTGCAAATACAAGCAACGACTTACTGTATGACGGAAACGAAACTTGGTTTGAAGCTGTCAGAATTGATAACCCCAACACTCACGGCACAGGCTGTACTCTGTCATCAGCCATTGCCGCTAATCTTGCAAAAGGTATGGATATGAAAACCGCCGTAAAATCGGCAAAGGATTATATCACCGGTGCTCTCTCCGATATGCTCGACTTAGGCAAAGGCAGCGGTCCTTTAAATCATATGTATAAATTTTATCCGAATAAAAAGTAACATAAAAAGCGGTTCTCTACGAACCGCTTTTTATATCAACTCTTCTACTTCATATAGTTCGTTACATCTTTTATACGTTCAGGCACTTCTACAAGTTCACCTGTTTTAAGATCATACACATCTGTATAAACTTTCTCACTATCCAACGTTATTTTGCAAGCAGATTTTCATCCGGCATCCAATATTCAGATGAATCGTTATCTACTTTTTCAAAATCAATTATTATTTGTCTGTTATTGCAAGGATATGCACTTGTATCAAGAGAACCTCCCCCGACTATTGAATCATAAGAAGATGATGCTATTTCTTCTCCATCATAGCTATAAACTTTCATTTCATCTATTCCAAATCTGCCTTCGCCGCCATATTCTCTATGTTTTATAACCCTATAATAATCATCAGCAAAATCTATAGTGTCTGTTATTCCTTGATTGTTATTTAGTGTATCAACCATCAGTTTATAGTCTTTATTTCCTGTTTCGGCATTGTATATACCTGTGCATTTATTATTTTTGCTGTAATTTTCACTTTTGTTGTTATGAATATAAAAATACCATTTCCCGCTTTTTTCAAAGAACACAAACGACCTCTCATCATCAGCAATATCTTCCTCCGGACCGTCATATGTAAATATTGTTTTACCGTCATTTTTTATCCATTGCTTGTTCTTACCGTTAAAAAGTGATAAATCACCGTCAATTTTTACTTCGTACACATTGCTTGCATAATCACTCACGTCAAGGTTAAACAACTTTAGCATTGTTACCGCTGACTGTTCCATTGTATAATTTGATTTTGGCGAGAAATTGTTATCACCTACTCCTCGCATTATTCCGAGAGAATCCATTTTACGCACAGATTCCTTTGCCCAATCCGAAACTGTGTCATAATCAGAAAATACAGTATCAAATAAAGCTATGTCCTCTTTTACGCCCATAAATTCCGCTGTATTCGTCAGTATTACTGCCGCCTCCTCACGCGTAATATCGTCATTCGGTGCAAATTCCGTTTCAGAACGTCCGTTTATTATTCCCGAATTTGCAAGAAAAGTTACTTCTTTATCATCGGTATCAGCAAACGAACTCTTAACATTATTCTCACTAATCAGTGATTTTTGTTCAAGCATTTTATATGCCAAATGACAAAAATCAATACGCGATATATTAGCGGTTAAATCTCTGTCCGCAAAGAAATTCGGCAATAATCCCGCCTCATCTGCACTTACTAAACTTTCCTCCGCCCATTGTGAATGATTTTCACTTACTTCCGCCGACGCACCTATTCCCGTCGCTAAAATAATTGACACACATAACGCACCTAAAACAAACTTCTTTTTCATTTTTTCTCCCCCTTTAATATTAAAAATTATTTTTCATCTTCTCTCCTGTTATACAAAAACATCGCTACCGACACGGAGCATATTATTACGTAGCCGATAATACTGAATTTATCGGGAATATCGCCGAATGCTATAAATCCCATAAGTGCCGCAAATATTATTTGCGTATAATCGAACACCGATATTTCTCTTGCCGGTGCATATGAATATGCGGCAGTAATCGAAAATTGTCCGCCTGCCGCCGCTATTCCGGCACATATAAGTATTACAAGCTGTGCTATCGTCATAGGTGAATAGTCAACTATCAAATACGGCAATGTCACAACACACGAAAATGCCGAGAAAAAGAATACTATAAACGGACCTCTTTCGCCTTTCTGACTTAATTTTCTGACCATTGTGTACGCCACACCTGCTCCGAATCCTCCGAGCATTCCCACAAAGCTTGGCAAGCTTGCCGATATTGACTGTGGCTTTATTATAAACAACGCACCAATAAATGCCACGATTACGGCTAAAGCCTGAAACGGCTTTACCTTTTCTTTAAGCACAAAATACGAGCATATAACCGCAAAAAACGGTGACAGCTTATTAAGCATTGACGCGTCCGACAAGACAAGGTGGTCTATCGCATAGAAGTTACACAAAATTCCCATTGTACCGAATATTGACCTAAGCAATAATTCAGGCAAATTCTTTTTATTGAACTTAAATTTTTCGTCTGTTCTTATCAGCACAATGAACGCTATAATAAGTGCTATAAAATTTCTGAAAAAGCTTTTTTGTATTGACGGCAAATCTCCTGCCATTCTTACGAACATATTCATCAACGCAAAGCAAAACGCCGATGAAATTATACACATTATTCCTTTTACTTTATTACTGCTCATTTTTACCCCTACCGTTATTAATTGCTACCATTTCCGCTGTTTTTATTCCGTCAACCGCGGCGGACATAATACCGCCTGCATATCCCGCACCCTCACCGCAAGGATACAGGCCTTTTATGTTTGACTGCATTGTTTTCTTGTCACGAATTATCCTTACAGGTGATGATGACCTCGTTTCAGGACCTGTTATAACCGCACCGTTGTCGGCAAATCCGTGAAGTTTGTTATCCATAAGCACTATTCCCTCACGCATTGAATTGGTTATGAATTTAGGAAACACTTCATCAAGATTTACCCACGTCACATTAGGCTTATATGTCGGCTCGACCGTATATTCACTGTTACTTTCCGTTCCGAGAAAGTCACCGACTCTTTGACACGGTGCATTATAATTCTTGCCGCCGACTTCAAATGCTCTCTGCTCAATTTCACGCTGAAAATACATTCCCGCAAGCGGATCGTCAGTTTTAAAATCGCTCGGTGTTACATTTACAAGCAATGCGCTGTTTGCGTTTTTTCCGTCACGTGCAAAATAGCTCATACCGTTTGTCACAACACCGCCGTCCTCCGACGCAGACGCAACAACTCTGCCTCCCGGACACATACAGAATGTATACACACCTCTGCCGCTTTCAAGATGTACCGCCATTTTATAATCCGCCGCCGGAAGTTTTTTATACGCTTTACCGTACTGGCTTTTATTTATCATTTCTTGAGAATGTTCTATTCTCGCACCGACTGAAAAACTCTTTTGCTCCATTGCTATATTGCGATTTTGGAGCATAAGAAAAGTATCTCTTGCACTGTGACCGATTGCAAGCACAATATTATTTGTTTCAATCACATATTCACCGCTGTCACTTTCAACAACCGCACCGCATATTTCACCGTTGTCGGTTTTTACATTGACAAGTTTATTGGAAAATCTGACTTCACCGCCGAGTTTACGAATTTCACTTCTGATTGACGTAACCATTTTAGAAAGATTATCGGTTCCGACGTGCGGTTTTGAATAATATAATATTTCTTTCGGTGCACCGTGCTTATGAAATTCTTCAAGCACCTTTCTTATACGAAAATCTTTTATACCCGTTGTAAGTTTTCCGTCAGAAAAAGTTCCCGCACCGCCTTCGCCGAACTGTACATTTGATTCGGGATTTAAAAAGCCTGCCTCCCAAAATGCCTCAACGTCTTTCATTCTTTCTTCTACGCACTTTCCGCGTTCAAGAAGTATTACCTTATATCCGTTTTGTGCCAAAGTAAGTCCGCACATAAGTCCCGCAGGTCCTGTGCCGACTATCACGACAGGCTTGTCAAATTTACCGCACTTCGGAAATTCATAAGTTTTCTTCTTTACAATTTGTGAGTTTTTTATTTTCTTCGCATAATATTCTTCGTTATCGGTTTCAACATCGACCGAATATACATAATGTATATCAGGCTTTTTTCGTGCGTCTATTGACTTTTTTGATATTTCAAAAGATTTAACATTCTTCACGCCCAAAAGTTTTAAAACTTTCTTTCTTAAATCTGATTCTGTATCATCTGTTCCTAATTTTATATCTGATATTCTTAGCATTTATTTCACCTTATGACAATATTTCTTTAATTTTATCCGCAAACGCATTTGCAAGTTTCTTATGTTCCTCCGGAACCATATGTATTCCGTCAATGTCGGACGCTTTCGCGTAATCCGCCGCATTCATAAAATATGTATCTTCTTCATCTGCAAGTTTTGATATATATTCAGAAAAGTGCGTTGATTTATCGATTGATTTTTCACTGTACAAATCCTTGAATATAGGATGTGTCAAACAATTATCATTTATCAAAATCGGCGATACAAGCAATATTTTCGGTTTGTCCTTACCGAATTTCGCTCTGCATTCTTCTACATATATTTTAAGCACATCGGCGGTCTTTTGGTTTGAAAAATCTATATTATTCAGCACATCGTTCGTACCGAGCATTATTATAATCAAATCAAAATCATTTTCACCGCTTAAATATCTTTCTCTGAAATCTTTTAAACCATTTGTTTTATCTTCATTTTCCAAATAATGAGTTGTTGCTCTGCCGCATACTCCGTCAGATACTATTTCATATTCAGGTACAATATCCTTTAACCAAACCATCCACGGTTTCTCAAGTTTAGAGCAGTCTACGGGGTTATGTCCCCATGTATTTGAATCACCGAAACATAATATTTTCTTCACTTTATTTTCCCTCTTTTCTTTATTTATTTAATTGTATCAATTCACTTTGTAAAAGTCAATAAAAAAAGCCGAATGTAACTCTACATTCGACTTTTTGTAAATTATTTCAAATCTTTTGTTTCAATGAAGTCCATATCGTCAAATTCTTGATTTTCACCGCACATTGCCCAAATGAATGAGTAATTCTTTGTACCGACACCTGTATGTATCGACCAACTCGGAGAAATAACTGCCTCTTCATTGTGCATAATGATGTGACGTGTTTCATCAGGCTCACCCATCATATGAAATACTGCGTCATTTTCATCCATATCAAGATACAAATAAACCTCCATACGTCTGTCATGTGTATGACACGGCATTGTGTTCCAGTTTGAACCGACATCAAGCATTGTAAGTCCCATTGCCAGCTGACAGCTCTGCATAACTTCAGGGTGAATATATTGGTTTATCACTCGCTTATTGCAATCCTCTTTACTTCCGCGAGGAACTTTCTTAGCCTTTGTAATATCAATTTTCACAACAGGATACGATGTATGTGCCGGACACGACGAAACATAAAACTTAGGCGGATTTTCAATATCAACGCACTTAAACGAAATATCTTTATTGCCCATACCGATATAAATACCATCACGCGGATTCATTTCATACTCCGTTCCAGCAACGGAAATTATACCTTTTCCGCCGATATTAATACAACCCATTTCACGTCTTTGAAGGAAATAATCCGCCGCAAGCTCCTTGCCTGCCTCAAGTTTCAATTCACTGTAAACAGGCATAATTCCCGCGGTGATAATTCTGTCTATATGGCTATATACCATTCTGATATTGTCTTTTGTGAAAAGTTTTGCAATATGAAATTCTTCTCTTAAACGTTCGGTTGTGTAATTTTTTACATCTTTCGGATTTGAGGCACTTCTTATTTTAATTTTGCTCAAATCTTCCTTTATGTATCTGCCGTACACCTCAATTTGCGACAATGCCGCCCAAGAAAGCGGGAATACCGCTTGTATGAAATTTGTAAGGTGAATTGTTCTTGTAATTTTTTTCTCTTTTAATACAACTTCCTGACCATCTGCAACACCCTCGAAGTTTGCGGTAACGATTTCACCGTCCGAAAATTCTATATCAATATTCTTCCAATATGTATCGTGCGGAAAATCAGCTCTTAAATAAAATACTAATTTTTCAACTTCAACTTCTGTACCGAAATCAACATAATACTCCAAATCATCTCTTGCACCGCCTGCCCAAGAATGATACGGAAAATTTCCGTGACCCTTATTTTCAAGTACGCCGTCAATCGCATTTCTTTCAAAAAAGCAAGGCTCACCGCGTGTTACATAATTCGCATATGCGTGCGGATAACATCTTTTTTGACCTTGCAAGTCATATGGGTTAAGTGAAATATTCCTCTCGCCGTACGCTTCTTCGTCAGTAGCCTCCGATACACGTATTCTGTGCTCCGTTCCCGCAAAAGCACCTTCTTCATATATACGTTCCAACACTTCTGTCGGAATTCGATATTCAAAACTACCCGACGGAGCATATACGACCGTTTCTTTTAATGCACTGTCAAGCTGTATTTTGAAGAAATAACAGTTATTTGCCGAAATATAAATTTTATCTCCTGCAGAATACTCACCCTCATATGTACAGTCAATTTTCAAGCCTTGTTTTACAAACAATTCATTATTATTTTTGTCTAAAATTCTTAATTTCATATTCATCTTCCTTTATATGTTTTTTTCACATACATTAGTTTTTCATAAATATCCCTTGTGTATAACTTATCACATTTATTTCTTGTTGTCAATCGGTTTTATTTTTGATTTATACCGTATTGACATCACCGAATTTCTGTTATATTATGTACTCGTTATAACAGATAAGGAGCGGTCACATATGGCAAACGGATATAATCCCTTAAACGATTGGTTTTACCTCAATCGTCAAACACGAAAAAAGGGTGACAGGCAATCTAATTTGCACTATCACCATTCATATGAAATATTTATCATTTTGAGAGGTTCTACAACATTGCTTGCCGATGACAAACTTATTTCAGTATCAAAAAACGAAATTGTTCTGTTAAAGCCGGATGATCTCCACAAAAACAACGGCGGTACGGAACACGAAAGATATGCTCTTCATTTTACCGAACATTATCTTTCACAATATATGTTGCCTGATGCATACCAAAACTTGCTCAATATGTTTAACAATCAGAAAATACATTTGGATTCCGCACAATTCAGTTCTGTAATAGAAATAATACAACGTATGGAACAAAATCCGAATTACTCATATATTCACATTTGCGAACTGCTCACCATTCTTTCAAGCTATAAAAATACGGAAAAGAAAAAAGTTTCAGAAAAACACAGAACTATAGATTTAATTCTCGAATACATAAACAAGAATTATCAGACAGTTCAAAACCTTGACGATATTTCAGACGCCGTTCATATTTCAAAACCGCATTTGTGTAAGCTGTTTAAACAAGAAATGAACATAACCGTTTCGGATTATCTGAATACAGTGCGTATAAACAATGCCTGCGAAATTCTTAGAAACAGTAAACACAGCATAACAGATATAGCTACCTCATGCGGTTATAATTCATCAACATATTTTTGTAAAACATTTCGACATATCGTACATATGAGTCCTAATGAATACAGAAAACATATAGATACAAACTAAAAAATGAGTTCACATGGAACTCATTTTTTTACATTCCCGTACTTCCGAAACCGCCATTTCTTTCGTCGGTAACATCATCATCAAAAGTAATTCCGTATTCTACAAATATCCCCTGACAAAATCCTGTACCTTTATTTACAGAAACGGTTTTATCTTCGTTTGTGTCGTTTGTGATTTTGCAGAATATATGCCCCTCATTATCGCTGTTATAATAATCACTGTCGATAATTCCGACGGTATTGTTCATCTGCACTCTGAACTTAAATCCCAAACCGCTTCTCGGATAAAGTTTCAGTACCCAGCCGTCATTGATTTTAACTCTGATACCTGTCGGTATTTTTATAGTTTCTCCAGGCTTTAATTCAAAAGCCATCGGCGAATAAAAATCATAACCTGCCGAACCTGCCGTTGCTCTTTTCGGAAGCTTTATATCTTCGTATATCTTTTCTATACCATCTGTCACATAAAATGTGTCTGCCCAGTCTTTTTTGAATTGTTCAAAGCTGACTTTTTCAAATTTAGCTACTCTCTGCATAAATTAACTCCTTTACTTAACCGCAAGAACAACCTTATCTATTTCAAGGCTTTTCTGTACGTCTATAACTTTTTGGTTTGTACTTCCCCGCCACAAAAGCTTATTATCTTTCAGACCGTCCACAAATTCGCCGTCCACCATTACGTCAACATATTTCATACACGGCAAATCTTTTACGTCCTGCCAATCATAACCGCTGTAAATCCAAATGGTTTTATTCGGGAATTTTTCTTTAATTTCTTCAATAAGTGCTCCAACGTCTTTTCGATTTTGTGTATGAAGAGGATCTCCGCCGCTGAATGTTATACCGGAAACATAATTTTTTTCAAGTTCATCAAAAATCTCTTTCTTTGCAGCCTCATCAAATTCCAAACCGCCGTTTATATCCCACGTTACGGGATTTTGACAATTCGGACAATGATGTTCGCAACCGGCAACCCACAGTACAACACGAAGTCCGTCACCGTTAAGCATATCATCTTTTGTTATATTATGATAACGCATTACATACTTTTCCTTTCTGCGATTTCTGCCATTTTTGCATTGTTAAGTCTTGTATCGCCCTTAACTCTCGAATATGACAAGTAACCGTTCATTCTTTCGATTTTAGTAAGATTTTTACTTCCGCACTTCGGGCACACGTCCATTTCAAGTTCTTCATATCCGCAGTCGTCACAATACGCAAGCGACAAGTTTACACCCTCATAAAATCCCATATCCATTGCACGTCTTACAAGAGTTTTTATAGCCTCTCTGTTGTAGCTTATAGGGTATTTTACATACTGAATTTTACCGCCGTTTGAAAGCTCCCAGAAACGTTTTTCAAGGTCTTGTTTTTGAATCGGAGTAATATCCTCCGTAACGTGACAATGGAAACTGTTTGAGACATATTCTCTGTCGGATACGTTTTCGATTACGCCGTACTTCTTTCTGAATTGTGTAACCTGAAGTCCGCAAAGTGACTCGGCAGGTGTACCGTATATGGCATAAAGTTTTCCGTCCTCAGCCTTGAATTGATTTACTTTTTCATTAATATGCTCAAGTGTTCTGATTGCAAATTCACCGTCTTCGACAAGTGAACGCTTATTATAAAGCTGTTGCAATTCATTAAGCGCCGTAATACCGAATGACGCTGTTGCAGTCTTTAATATAGGCTTTATTTTATCATGTATTCCAAGATGACCGCCGTAGAAACCACCCTCACAATATGCAAGCGGATTTGTAGACGCACGCATTTCGCCAAGATAGTCATATGTACGCAAGTGAAGTTGTCTGATTAGGTTTAAGTAATAATCAAGCACGTCAAAAAACGGTTTATTTTCCTGTTGAGCCTTTGCCAAAATCATAGGTAAATGAAGTGACACAGCACCGATATTAAATCTTCCGACAAATACAGGCACATCATTTTCATCAGCCGGTTTCATACCGCCCTTTTCGTACCAAGGTGACAAGAATGCACGACAGCCCATAGG
>NZ_JBKVWU010000079.1:0-10126 GCF_046972485.1 Hominilimicola sp. | reverse complement strand
GTAAGGTTTAATGCAAGCTTACCTGTTGCAGTTGTCTTACCTGCACCTTGCAGACCGCACATCATAATGACTGTCGGCGGTTTTTGCGAAAATTCAAGTCTTGAAACTTCACCGCCTATCATTTGGGTAAGTTCTTCATTAACTATTTTAACAAGCTGTTGTGCCGGAGTAAGCGACTCCATAATCTCCTGACCAAGTGCCTTTTCGGAAACTATGTTCACAAATTCCTTAACAACCTTGAAGTTTACATCTGCCTCCAAAAGAGCCAGCTTAATCTCACGCATTGCGTCTTTTATATCTTTTTCGTTAAGCTTTCCTTTACCGCGAAGTTTTTTGAAAACTCCCTGCAGCTTATCACCAAGGCTTTCAAATGCCATAAGCTGTGACTCCTTTCCGCAAATAATCTATATCTATATTTCTTTTGATATTTCGTCAATCAATCCGTAAAACTCGTCTTTACCGTCAAAATCGGTATTTTCAAGCAACGCATTTAATTTTTCAAGCTTTGAACTTATATTATGAAATCGTTCGACTATTCCGAGTTTTTCTTCATAATTCGTCAAATGCTTTTCGCCTTGCTTAATCGACTCTCTGACGCCCTGTCTGCTTATGTCGATTACATCAGCAATCTCCGACAGCGACAAGTCCTCGTTATAATACATATCTATGGCATTACGTTGCTTTTCCGTAAGCAACTGACCGTATACGTCAAGCAAAATGGTAACATTCAAGTCCTTTGCCATTTGCATCACCTGTAAAGTTATTTTTATTTACAGGTGATATTTTACACGATTTCTGACAATTTGTCAATATATTTTTTATCAAATTTCTTCTTCCAAATCGTCAATGTTTTGTACAATTTCACAAAACTCATCATAATTAAGCAGTCTGTTGAGCAAATCAAGGAGCATATTCGTGGAAATTTTCATAGGTATTCCGAGAGAATGTGCAAGTGCGTTACGCTTTTCACCGCTGCCGATCCCCCCCGAAAGACCTGCTTTATACAAATCGGCTTTTGTAATTTCGCGTCCCGCTTTTACCGCCGTCGCACTTCCGTCAATCGTGCAACCCGCTTTTTTGAGGGAATCAAGGATTATATCGTCCTTAATCCCCTCAACACCCAAAAGGCCCTCTTTTCCGGGTTCTCTCTTGCGTTTTTCCTTGCCGTGAACATCGGGTACATAAGCGTGTTTTACCTTTTCTTTCGGCAAAGACTGTTTTATGTAGTTTCTTATTTTAAAGCCGGCACTGTCGGAATCGGTCAAAATAACAATTCCCGTTTCGTCCGCCATCTTTTTTATGCTTTCCAATATTCTGTCATCGGAAAATACGCAAAATCCGTTTGTCACTATTATCACCGCATCTATAAAACGTGACAGCTTTATTTTGTCGTATATCCCCTCGACAACAATCGTTTCTTTTACTTTGTACATAATAAATAATATCCCTTTGTAAATTATATTTCGATATTTATTTTATGCACTTTGTCTTGCTCTGTCAATACTTTCTATTATATAATTTTCCACAATGTCACGAAGTCCCTGCGGTTCGATACGTTTCTTTATAATGGTATCAGAAAATTCCGTTGCGTCTTTGTATCGGTAAAAAATATTATTTATCTGCTTGCTTTCCACTATTTTACCTCCGCCTGCATACACGGTTGTCTTTTCTATCTTAATTCCGTAGCACTTTAAATCACAATAATCTGCCGATATGCTCTCGGGTATAATATAATAATCCAAACAAATGTAAACCTCGCTTTCCTTTTTTAAACTTTTGTACAAAATCTCATTATCCATATTAATTCCTCCGTCTTTTTGATATTTATGCCTCCTAACCGAGCCACCTAACCATTATATGCATAAAAATTTTTGAATATTCTAAAAAAAATTTAAAATAGGTATTGCAGTTTTTTAAAAAATGTATTATAATATTATAGCTAACTGAAGATTTGATTGGCGATGACGGCCGAGCCCGTGCGATTGAAACCCGTGAACCTTGTCAGATGGGGAACCAAGCAGCAATAAGCGGTGCTTTCAATGTGTTACGGTAAACTCGGTCGGAGCCTATTTTGATTATTACAACGCCTATATGGCGTTTTTTCGTATAAAGAAAGGTATTGGAGATTATATGGCACATCAAGCTATTTACAGAAAATGGCGTCCTATGGTGTTTGAGGACATTGTCGGTCAAGGCCATATTACACAAACTTTAAAAAATCAGATTTTAAACGACAAAATCGGTCATGCTTACCTATTCTGCGGAACGCGCGGAACAGGTAAAACAACTTGTGCAAAGGTTTTGTCGCGTGCTGTAAACTGCCTTAATCCGCATGACGGAAGTCCTTGCAATGAATGTGAAGTATGCAAAGGCATTTTGGACGGCAGTATTTTGGACGTTAAAGAAATTGACGCGGCTTCAAACAACGGTGTCGACAATATCCGTGAAATCCGTGACGATGTGCGTTATGTTTCCACAAACGCAAAATACACGGTTTACATCATAGACGAGGTGCATATGCTTTCAACCGGTGCGTTTAATGCCCTTTTGAAAACACTTGAAGAACCTCCTGAGCACGTTATATTTATTCTTGCAACGACTGAGGCTCACAAAGTACCTCAAACGATTTTGTCAAGATGTCAAAGATTTGATTTTAAACGCATAAAGCCATCAGATATTATACTCCGCATGAAAGAAATCGCACACGGTGACAAGCTTAACATATCGGAGGACGCATATGAGCTTTTGGGACGTCTTGCAGACGGTTCAATGCGTGACGGACTGAGCATACTTGAAAGAGTCATTTCCGCCTGCGGTAATTCGATTACCGCCGAAAATATAACGGCTACTCTCGGCATTTCGACTGCCGAATCAATATTTCAGATTACAGACGCCATTGAAAAAGGCGATGTAAATAAAATAATTTCCGTAATTGACAATATTATGTCAGACGGTAAAGATTTAAGAGTGTTTATCGACTCACTTATAAAGAATTTTCGCGATATGCTTATTTGTAAAATTACAGAAGATTCTTCCGCAATGCTTGACTACAATGCAGAAGATATGGTAAAATTAAAAGCGTTATCAGACAAAATGTCTTTTGAGAAGATTTCTCACGCAACATCGGTACTGTCCGACGCACAAGCCGATACTAAATGGATGAAGTCGCCTCGTATAGTATATGAGTTGGCACTTATCAAACTTGCCAGACCCGAATATGACGATTCACCGTCAGCGGTTATGGACAGGCTTGCGTCATTGGAAAGCAAAGTTAAAAACGGTGCCGTTACCGATACTTCTTCCCTATCCGAAAGAATTTCAAATCTTGAGGAAAAGGTAAAAAACGGTATAACGATGCAGCCGACCGAAACGGTTAAAAAAAAAGAAGTAACCGAGAAGAAGAAAACTTCGGTCAGATTATATAACCCAATTCCGAAAGAAGAACTCACCTCCGACAATCCTATTGTCAAGGTTGCAAAGAATTGGGACAATATATCGCGAACGATGTGCAACTCGGCAGGTTACTTAAAAGCCGCTTTGATGAACAGAAATATAACCATTGATTCAGACGGTATTATACTTTTGTTCAACCCCAAAGAGAAAGGTGCTTACAATATAGCGGCAGCGTACAAGGATAAAATGCAGGTTATTTTTAAACGTGCGTCCGGTACAGACTTTGCGGTAAAGGTTGCATACGAAAACGACATACAAGAAGAACTCATTGATTTTTGGAACTTGCCCGGCGGCAACGGTGAAGTAAATGAACCAATAGAAGTATCCGACGATCCCCTTGACAATCTTGTAGCGAATTTCAGTGAAATCGTCGAAAATGTAGACGAAAGCGAATTTACGGAATATGATTCCTCTAAGGATAACTTCTCACAGTCATCTCTTGACGATAACAATAGCGAAGATGATGACAATGCTCCAGAAGAATTTTTGGAAGGCAAAGAATTATCCCCTGAGGATGATAATAATTAATTTTAAAAACTAAGAAAGAGGTAAATTACAATGGGAAAATACAAAGGTTTTGCAGGTTCAGGAATGAACGCTAATAAGAATATGAGCAACGTTATCAAGCAAGCTCAAAAAATGCAGGCTGAAATGGAAAAGGTTCAGGAAGAACTTGAAGATAAGGTTGTTGAAGGTACAGCTGGCGGCGGTGCAGTTACAGCTACCGCTAACGGCAAGAAAGAAATTCTTTCACTTAAAATCAGTCCTGACGCTGTTGATCCTGAAGATATTGAAACACTTGAGGACCTTGTTATGGTCGCAGTCAACGATGCAGTCAAAAAGGCTGACGATATGATGGCTGAAGGTATGAGTGCCGTTACAGGCGGAATTAATATTCCGGGCTTATTCTAATATGCACGCAACAGTCATTGAAAATTTAATCGAAAAATTTGAACAACTTCCCGGTATCGGCAGAAAAAGTGCAGAAAGAATTGCTTTTCACATTCTTGAACATATGTCAAAAGAGGACGCAGTTTCAATGTCTAACATAATCACAGAGGCGAAAGAAAAAATTACGCTTTGCCCTGTATGTCAAAATCTGACCGATACATCACCGTGTAAAATATGTTCATCACCGAAACGCGATAATTCCGTTATATGTGTTGTCGAAAGTCCAGAAGATGTTTCGGCAATCGAGGCGACAAACGAATTTAACGGTCTTTACCATGTACTTCACGGGTCATTGTCCCCTATGGACGGTATAACTCCCGATGACATAAAGATTAACGAGCTTTTACTCCGTCTCAGCGACAGTACGGTTAAGGAAGTCATTATGGCTACCAACCCAACCGTAAACGGCACAGCAACAGCAGTCTATATCTCTAAACTTCTTGCTCCGTTTGACGTAAAAGTTACCCGTATCGCACACGGTATTCCGATAGGAAGCGACCTCGAATATGCCGATAAGATTACTCTTATAAAGGCACTTGAGGGCAGACAAACTATGTAAATAAAAATCCGATGAATTAAATTCATCGGATTTTTTGTATATTACGAAAGTTTCAAGCTATTCAATGCCTTATCCAAAGCATTTTCGTAAACTGTATTCTTTTCACTTTCATTGCACGCTTTTATTACCGTAATCAGATTTTCACTGTCATATGGGATAAAATACATTGTATAATACACATTATTAACACCATTAATCGTTAAAACAAGATCAGCTTTATATCCCTTTTTGCCCATCAATGTTACTTCTTCAATTTCATTCGGCATTGAAATATTCAAATATGAACTTGAGCTGTTAAGCATTCCTGCAATATTTTTATACATATATTCTTCCAACGTATATGTGCTTTTATTTAATTTATCGTCGTAATATGACAACGACGTCTTTTCTGCACGCAATGAACTGCCGTCAGCCACACTTAACATAAGAGAAAAGTTAGGGAAAATTGCCGACAGTAATCCTGTTGTATCCATGCCATAATTAGAACGGTCTTTTGCCAACAGTAATCCCGTATCTGTTTCGCTTACATTCCACAAACAAGGATAATTGATACTGAAAATATCGCCTTTAAATTCATTTTGTACATTCAACGCGTCAATATCACTATCGCTTTCAAGTGCGTCGCCTAATTCATTTATATTTATTTCTCCAGGCACAAACGACTTTATAACCGCGTCAACACTTTCCTTAAATCCCTCTGCATCTTCTTCTCTCTTATCATATCCGAGATTAATTTTATATCTAAAATCACCGTAATTCATATAATACGTTTTTTCGACATACTCATTTTCGTCCTCCGAATAATTCTCCTCAAAATAATATGCTTTAATCTGTCCGATTTGAGTTTCTTTTATTTCGGATATTTTGTATTTTTCAGAATTAACGGTCTTTTCGTAATCATCACGGTTCTTTTTTGCCCAATCCGAGGCAGTCTGCCTATTCGGATTAGAATATGTAGAAATCATAATCAGAGGGTCTCTTACACTTGAATACGAACTGTAGTAATTCATATCGTCATAATCGTAACCATATCTGTAATTATAATTATCGTCCGTTTCAATACTTGTCGGTTTTGTGACTGTCACTTTATTATAAAAACCGTAGTATTCGTTTACAGACCAATCCTCGTTTAATTTGATACTCCATCTGTAATTTCCGTCTAAATATTCCGATTTTTCCTCTCCTGCAAGCTGTTTTTCAAGACCGATTTCGGCTACGTCAACTGTATTTTCTTCGTCGCCGCCTTTATAGTCGAATTCAAGCGAATTCAAAAATGCTGTGACATCGGTATTTTCTTTGGCAGTTTCAAAGTTTTCAAAACTTCGCTGTATTGTTATAAAATAAAAATATTCATCGGTTTTGTAAGCATATGCCTCTGTCACGGTATCAAGTCTTCTGTACTTTGTATATACATACTCAACGCCGTTATGCTCGCCCTTTCCTTTATCATACATTACATTTCGGTTGTAACTTGATAAATATGATTTTTGCATTGCAAGATAATATTGTTCCAAAGAATTGGTTCCGTCGTTTTTCTGACTTTTTAATGTGAATGATATATCATTCATTGAAAATCTGTAACTACCGCCATAACTGCTCTCGGACATATCAAAATTATCCGTCTTTGTAAAGCGCCAATGCTCCTTTGAATTACCGATTTTATCTTTTTCCGTATACTTAAACAACAGCTTATAATTCACTCCCGAATCCAGACCGCCTGCCGAAACAATCACTATTTCTCCGCTTTCGCTGTTGTATGTTACGTCCGCACCAAGTGCCTCTGAAACAAATCTCAACGGTGCCATTACAGTTCCGTTATCACTGATTGTAACAGCTGAACTCATAGTCAACGACTGTCCTGCAACGTCAACTTCCGTTGAATTTAATGTGTACTTAATTTCAACATCATCATAAGTCACCGAATAAACTCCGTCTTTTTCGGTTATTTCGCCGCCGAGTGCATTTACCAGCGCATACATATCAACCATTGTATCACCGTTTTGATTGACATACGGTGTGGCTGAAACAGACATTCCCTCATCGTTTAGCGTAACACTGCCACTACTTACGTTCACCTTAACAGTATTCACTATAAGGCTGTCACTATCCGCCATAGCGCCGACTGACGACAATATCATCGCCACACATATCATCAAAGAAATAAACTTTTTCATATCATTCTCCCCCCTATTCCGTTTTAGCTTTTTCGTCAAGAACTATATCCGCATACTTGATTTCACCGTTGGTTTTCACACCTACTTTGACAGTATCGCCCGGAAGATAATTCTTCATCAATTCGTTAAGTTCAACTATACTGTTTATCGCAACATCATCGACCGAAACCAACACGTCACCGTTCTTAAACGACGCCTTTGCAAGAGGTGATGATTTTTCAAGTCCTTTTATTGTAAGTCCTGCCTCTGACGGAACTCCCAGCTCTGCAAGCCAGTCCTCTTGGAACTCTGCACCAAATGATATATGTCTGACTTTTCCGTACAATTCAAACTGATTAAGTACATACTTAACTGTATCAACAGGAACTGCAAAATTAGTATTTGTACCCGAATATCCGCTTGATGTAATACCAACAAGCTCACCGTTCATATTAATAAGTGCACCGCCCGAATTTCCGTGAGTGATAGCCGTATCTGTCTGAACAAGTCTGTACGGCTCGCCGACACTTCTGTTTAGTCCGCTTATATGCCCTACCGTTGCGGAATTACGCAATGAAAACGTTATCGGTGTTCCTATTGCTATAACCTGTTTACCAACAACAATATCTTCACTGTTTGCGAATTTCACAACTGGCAAACCAATCTTTTTTATTTTAACAACCGCAAGGTCTGTATCTTCATCTATATATTTCAGTTGCGCCTCATAGCCTTTTCCGTCATTCATCACAACTAAAATCGTGTTCATATTTTTTACAACGTGTGCATTGGTAAGAATTTCACCGCCGGTTTTTATTATAACACCCGAACCGCTCATAATACCCTCTTGCGAGCCGTAATAGCTTTCCGTTTTACCGCGCCCGATAATTCCGACCACTGACGGACTTACCGATTCAATCACCGAAGGAATTAATTCATCATCACTAAGCGAATTTGATATATTAATGCCTGCTGTCTGCGTTTCCTCGTTCCATGAAACCTCTGCTCCGGCGGCCTCAAAAACACCTCTAAGCGGTACATACGTTTTGTCGTCGATTATTACCGCGTCAGTATCTATCTGCGTTCCGTTCACTTCAACATTCGGTGCCGCCATTGCAGTTTGCGACAAAAGCAATACAGAAATCATGCACGCAAAAACTATTTTTCTTTTCATTTGTCATCCCCTCCGATTTTATTTATTTTGTACAAATATAATATCATTTTCCATTTTATTTGTCAATATTTTCAACAAATTTTAATTATACGATTTTATGTAAAATCATTATGAACATAATCAAACTTTACTTGACTAATTTCTTATTAGAATGTATAATAGAATAGAATAATTTTATACTCTACAATATGTGAGGGGGTTACATTGATGAGTAGACTACATATGGGTATTGATGTAGGCTCAACAACAGTTAAAGTTGTTGTGCTTGATGAAAACAATAATACTTTATTTGCAGAATACAGACGTCATTTTTCAGATATAAAAAGCACCGTTAAAGGCCTTTTTGCAGAAGTCAAGGAGGTTGTCAAAAACGAACAGTTCACTGTTGTTATAACAGGTTCGGGCGGTCTTTTACTTTCAAAAATGCTTGATTTGCCTTTCGTACAGGAGGTTATAGCAAACAAAACAGCTATAAAAACATTTATGCCTGAAACAGATGTTGTTATCGAACTTGGCGGTGAGGATGCAAAAATCCTTTATCTTTCGGGCGGACTTGAGCAAAGAATGAACGGCACTTGTGCCGGCGGTACAGGTTCTTTTATTGACCAAATGTCTATACTTTTAAAAACAGATGCAGACGGTCTTAATGCACTTGCCGAAAATCACACTATTATTTACCCTATCGCCGCTCGTTGCGGTGTTTTCGCAAAATCGGACGTTCAGCCGCTTTTAAACGAGGGTGCGGCACGTGAAGATATTGCCGCGTCAATTCTTCAAGCCGTTGTAACTCAGACAATCAGCGGTCTTGCACAAGGCAGACCTATAAAGGGCAATATCGTATTTCTTGGAGGTCCTTTGCACTTCTTACCTCAGCTAAGACGTCAGTTTGAGGAAACTTTAAAGGACAATGCGAAGTCTTTCAAAACTCCTGAAAACGCACAGCTGTTCGTGGCAATCGGTGCGGCACTTATGTACGAAGACAAGACTTCCGACATAGACACACTTATTTCACAGCTTGCAAACGCAAAATCGGTTGACGCAGAAATCACGCGTATGCGCAAGCTGTTTGAAACAGAGGAAGAACGCAAGGAATTTTTCGACAGACACGGCAAAGACGTTGCAAGACGTAAGGATATTTCAACCGCAAACGGTCCTGTATTTCTTGGTCTTGACGTAGGTTCAACGACTATCAAAGCCGCACTTATTAACGAGGACGGCGATATTCTTTATGATTATTACGGCAAAAACGAAGGCAGTCCTATTACCTGCGGTATAAAAATACTTCGTGAATTGTATTCAAAATTGCCGAAATCGGCTTATATCGCAAATGCCTGTACAACAGGTTACGGCGAACTTTTGTTAAAGACTGCTTTCAGAATTGAAGAAGGCGAAATCGAAACTATCGCCCACTACAAAGCCGCAAATTATTTTTCACCGGGTGTTGATTTTATCATCGACATCGGCGGTCAGGATATGAAATGTATGAAAATCAGAAACGGCGTAATCGACAGCATTATGCTTAACGAGGCCTGTTCATCGGGCTGTGGTTCATTCATTCAGACATTTGCGGAAAGTTTGGGACTTGATACAATATCATTCTCACAAGAGGCACTTGTGGCAGACAATCCCGTTGACCTTGGTACACGTTGTACGGTGTTTATGAATTCGCGTGTTAAACAAGCCCAAAAAGAGGGTGCGACTGTCGGTGACATCAGTGCAGGTCTTTCCTATTCCGTTGTCAGAAACGCACTTTACAAGGTTATAAAACTTCGTGACCCCGAACAAATGGGTACTAATATCGTTGTTCAAGGCGGTACTTTCAACAACAATGCTATACTT
>NZ_JBKVWU010000078.1:0-10343 GCF_046972485.1 Hominilimicola sp. | reverse complement strand
TCAATATAGTAACCCAAAACCGCACCGACAGAAGTAAGCCCTGCCATTACACCTGTACCGTCATCGTTTCTCAAACCTCTTTTAACGCTGTACTGCTTAAAAAGTTCCTTTGAAAACGGCTGATACACATCTGATGCCTCTTCTTGAAATCTCTCTTGTAATCTCTTTTTATCCTCTTCCTTTAACATATCTCCACTTCCCTTCCGCTCCGCTATATCAGAGCTTGAAATTTATATCAGACTTATTTGATTGTCCTCTCCCCTTAAAATT
The DNA here is from genome assembly GCF_046972485.1 of Hominilimicola sp. Taxonomy (NCBI): domain Bacteria; kingdom Bacillati; phylum Bacillota; class Clostridia; order Eubacteriales; family Oscillospiraceae; genus Hominilimicola; species Hominilimicola sp. The sequence goes on along the minus strand of NZ_JBKVWU010000078.1, from coordinate 10,073 downwards.
CCTCCGGCTGCCGGAATATTTTTCGGTCTGTAATGCTCAATGTCCTCAACTGTGCATTGTTCTTTGTCTACAACCTTAACAACCTTTGCGTCTTTTTTACGCAACGTTATTACCTGTATACCCTGTGTACTCTTTGTCGCTTTAAGCGGAATCTTTTCCGTATTAACCAATAACACTCTGTTATTATCCGACATCAGAACAACATCTTTATCTTCATCAAGAAGTCTTATATCACATATCGGCGACTTATTTCCGTATGCACCGATAAGTTTTTTACGGTTTGTCTTAGTTTCATAATTTGAAAGCGCAACTTTCGCCATTTTACCGTTTTCAAACGTAAACAGCATTTCGCCCTTATAATCCGTTGTTACAACAGTATACACTATTTTTTCATCTTCTTCAAGTCCAAGTATTCCCGGCAGGTACTCGCCCATAGTGCTTACCTTTGCATCTGCAAGGTCATATGTTTTCATTTTATATGCAACGCACTTATTTGAGAAGAATATAAGTTCGGATTTATTTGTCGATTCCATTGTCTGAACAATTTCATCTGTTTCCTTTAATTTATGCTCCGTTGTGCTTGAACGAAGTGATACGGCTGAAATCTTCTTAATATAATTATCTCTTGTTACGAAAATTGTAAGCGGATAATCGTCTATATTTTCCGTTTCGTTATACTCCGTTATTTCCTCACCGCTGATTAAAGTCGTCTTTCTTTCCTGACCGTATTTCATTGCGATTTTCTTTAACTGGTCTGCGATAATATTCTTAACCTCGTTATCGTCACCCAAAATACGGTTCAGTTCTTCAAGTTCCTCCATAAGTTTTTCAATCTCTGCGGTTCTGTTTATGATATATTCCTTGTTCAAACTGCGAAGTTTGATTTCCGCAATATACTCTGCTTGAACTTCGTCAATGTCAAAGCCCTCCATAAGATTAGGAACAACATCGGTATCTTTTTCCGTATGACGAATTATTGCAATCGCTTTGTCAATATCAAGCAAAATCTTTTTAAGACCTGTTAAAAGGTGAAGTTTTTCGCTTTTTTTATCAATATCATATTTAATACCGTTTTTAACGCAGTTCATTCTGAACAGTATCCACTGCTGTAAAATCTGCTTAACGCCCAGAACCATAGGTCTTGCATTAATCAAGATATTGAAGTTACAGCTAAAACTGTCCTCAAGCGGTGTCAGCTTATAAAGCTTTGTCATAAGCATATCGGGATCAACGCCGCGTTTTAAATCAAGTGCGATTTGAAAACCGTCAAGACCTGTTTCGTCACGTGCGTCTGAAATTTCTTTCAGTTTGTTTGCTTTTACAAGCTCCATAATCTTGCCGATTATCGCTTCGACTGTTGTTGTATAAGGAATTTCGTTGATTTCGATACAGTTATTTGCCTTGTCGTAAGTATATTTTGCACGAAGTTTAAAACTTCCGCGGCCTGTTTCGTAAATCTTACGCATTTCGCTTTCAGAGTAAATAAGGTCTGCTCCCATTGAAAAGTCAGGTGCAGGCATATATTTAATCACGTCCGCATTTTCGTTTTTCATACAAGCGATAGTTGCGTCACAAACTTCTTTAAGATTGAATGAACAAATATTACTTGCCATACCTACGGCAATACCTTGATTTGGATTTATAAGAATATTCGGAAACGCAACCGGCAAAAGCGTCGGTTCTTTCATTTCACCGTCATAACTGTCTATAAACTCAACCGTATTCTTATTAATATCCTTAAACAGTTCCGCACATATCGGATCAAGTCTTACCTCCGTATATCTTGACGCCGCATATGCCATATCTCTCGAATACTGCTTACCGAAGTTACCCTGCGACTCGACAAGCGGGTGCAAAAGTGCCTCGTTACCGCGTGTCAAACGTACCATTGTTTCATATATGGCACTGTCACCGTGAGGGTTTAATTTCATTGTCTGTCCGACTACGTTAGCCGATTTTGTAAGTTTTCCTCCCAAAAGTCCCATTGTATACATTGTGTACAAAAGTTTTCTGTGAGCAGGCTTAAGTCCGTCTATTTCGGGAATTGCTCTCGATACGATAACACTCATCGCATAGGGCATATAGTTCTGCTCAAGTGTTTCGGTAATGGGCTGTTCGTCTATCGGAGCATATATAATCTCTTTTTCTTCTACTTTCTTTTTCTTCCTTGCCATAAAATTCTCCTATCCTTTATGATAAGTCAAGCATTTCCATATATTTTCCGCCGTTGTCGGCAATGTATTCTTTTCTGTCCGTAATATTATCGCCAAGCAATACGTCAAACATTCTCGATGTGCTTTCCGCATTTTCCGGCGTTACTCTTATAAGTCGTCTTGTTGACGGATGCATTGTCGTAAGACTCATCATATCAGGCTCGTTTTCACCAAGACCTTTTGAACGTTTAATATCGTATTCGTCACGTTCTTTCGACAATCCGTCCTCTGTAAATTTCTTTAATATTTCTTCCTTTTCGCCGTCTGTATACGCAAAATGTTTTTCACCCTTACGCTTTGTCTTTGTAATCGTTATTTCGTAAAGCGGTGATTCGGCAATATACACCTTGCCTTTTTCGATAAGTGTAGGCATAAGGCGGTATATCATTGTAAGAACAAGCGTTCTGATTTGGAAGCCGTCAACGTCAGCATCTGTACAGATGATAACCTTGTCCCAACGCAAATTGTCAAGATTAAAACTTTCAATATTTTTATTATGAGCAGACTTAATCTCCACACCGCAGCCAAGCACTTTTACAAGGTCGGTTATAATATCGCTCTTAAAAATTCTCGGATAATCGGCTTTCAGACAATTCAGTATCTTACCTCTGATCGGCATAATCGCCTGAAACATCGGGTCACGCGCCAATTTACACGAACCTAAAGCCGAGTCACCCTCCACTATATAAACTTCACGCTGTGAAACGTCCTTACTTCTGCAATCAACGAACTTTTCAACTCTGTTCGTTATATCCATTGTACCCGTAAGTTTCTTTTTTATATCAATTCTTGCCTTTTCGGCATTTTCACGGCTCTTTTTATTGACAAGAACCTGATTTGCGATTTTTTCGGCATCTGTTTTGTTTTCTATAAAGTAAACTTCAAGCTGTTGACGTAAGAATTCCGTCATTGCGTCTTGAATAAACTTGTTGTTTATCGCTTTTTTTGTTTGGTTTTCGTAACTTGTCTGAGTTGAGAATGAGTTTATAACAAGTGCCAAACAGTCCGCTACGTCCGCAAATGTTATTTTTGAATCGTTTTTATTATATTTGTCATTCTGTTTCAAATATCTGTCAATCGCATATACGAATGCGTTTCTTACCGCCTTATCGGGTGAACCGCCGTGTTCAAGGTAACTTGAATTGTGATAATATTCAAGCATATTGACTTTGTTTGAGAAACAGAATGCAACTTGCATTTTCATTCTGTAATCCTCTTTGTCCGCCCTGTCACGTCCCTCACGTTCCATTTCCCATGTTTCAACAGTTGTAAAGCTGTCATCGCCGACAGTTTCTTTAACATAGTCAACAATACCGTTCTCGTAATAATACTCGAACATTTCCATACCTGTTTCTGTTTCGTTGTAAAGAACGAATTTCAAGCCTGCATTAACCATAGCCTGCTTGTTTAAAACGTCTTGGAAAAATTCAATCGGTATATTTATATCGGTAAAAACTTCGGTGTCAGGTTTCCATTTTTGTACCGTTCCCGTCTGAACGCTTCTTGTTTCAGACTTTTGAAGTCCTCCGACGTTTTCGCCTTTTTCAAAATGCAATGTATACTGCGTTTTGTCACGCACAACGGTTACGTCCATATATTCACTGCTGTACTGTGTTGCACACGCGCCAAGACCGTTAAGACCTAAACTGTACTCATACATTCCGCCTTTATTGTTGTCATACTTACCGCCCGCGTACAATTCACAATATACAAGCTCCCAGTTAAATCTGCCCTCGCCCTCGTTATAGTCAAGAGGTATTCCGCGGCCGTGGTCCTTTACTTCTATGGATTTATCCATAAAACGCGTAACTTCTATTAAACTTCCGTAGCCCTCACGAGCTTCATCTATTGAATTTGATAATATTTCAAAAAAAGAATGTTCACAGCCTTCAAGACCGTCTGAACCGAATATTACAGCAGGACGCTTTCTTACTCTGTCCGCACCCTTTAGACTTGTTATGCTGTCATTTCCGTATTCCTGTTTCTTTTTCGGCATAAACTAACCGTCCTTTCGTGTATTTTCGCTTTCAGCTATAAAAATACTATTATATCTTATTAATTATACTACTATATAGGTTGTTTTGTCAAACGCCGTAAGGCAACATTTAGATTAAATGAATGTTACACACTTCTTTATTATTTGTTCAACATTGATAAAACAACCAAATGATTACAGAGAAAATGATACATTGCGTAAAAAAATTATTTTCCTATTGTTTTACGACATTTTTTATGCTAAAATTATACTGTATATACAATGTATATACAGTTTATTAATACATTAATTTTAACGATTTGAGGTTTTAACTATGAATACCGCATATATATATCTTCAGCTGTATAAACTTTTTGACGACATAACACCTGTTCCGGTTGACTGCGGTCAGCTTTGCGACAAGGCTTGCTGTAAAGGTGACGACAGCGGAATGTTTCTTTTTCCGGGCGAAAAAGAAGTTTTTAATCTGTTAAATCCCGATTGGGTACGAATTGAAAAGACAGACTTCACATATGATTATAACGGAAAAACATATACCACGCCTATAGCTATGTGTCAAGGTTATTGTGACAGATATCAACGTCCGTTAGCCTGTCGGATTTTTCCGCTTACACCGTATCTTGACAAAAACGGTCATATGGATATTATCGTTGACCCACGTGCAAAAGGTGTCTGTCCTATGGCTAAAGGTTTTTATCTTGAAGATTTTGACGCGGTTTTCATAAAAAATATTAAAAAGGCATTTTCTTTACTTATGAAAAACAAGCAATTTAAAGCCTTTATGGTTGAATATTCAAAATACTTAGATGAATTTAAGCGTTTTTATAAATAATTAAACAGTATTCAGAAAGGATATAATTGTAATGCAGGAAAATAACAACGAGAATAAGAAAACTCTAAACGAAAATGACGCAAACGATGTAATGCAAAATTCCGAAAATACAGAAACAAATGATACAGAAGAAACAGATGTTACTCCTGTCAGTGAAGAAAATGTTTCCGAAAGCGAATTGACGGAAAATAACGAGTCTGATGTTTCCAATACAATCAGTGAAGAAGAAACAGCCGATAATTACAGTTTTGACGATGAGGAAGACGATTTTGCAATTTCTCCCGAAGAAAATGACGAAACAGCTCCGTCTGAGCAAGACGACAATGCAGACGACGATACAGAAACAGATATTGAAAAAGAACAGAGAAAAGCTGAACTTACAAAAAAAATCAAAGCAGGATTAAAAAAAGCGGCTGTTCCCGCTTTAATCGCAGTTATCGTACTGATTTGTACTTTCATTGCATTTTTCATATATTCCCTTTCTACTATAGAAGAAGATAAGGTTATGAAAAATGTGTACATAGAGCAGTTGGACGTTGGCGGTCTTACATATGACGAGGCACTTGATTCAATAAACGCAACATATCTTTTACAGAATACTGCAATCACATTGACTTCAAACGGTCAGACATACGAAATAAACGGCTCAGACATCGGACTTACAGCAATTGCGGAAGATACCGCAAAAAAGGCTTTCGATTACTGCAAATCGGACAGCACATTAAAAAATGCATTTGCCGCTATTGAACTTATGTTCAAGCCACACATAATCGTTCCTGCCGTACAAGTCGATACCGAACAGCTTGACGCAAAACTTAACGAATTCGGTAACATTGCACTTGGCGAAAGAAAACAGCATTACGTTGAATTTAACGACGACGGTACACTTACAATATATTCCGGTAAGACAGGTTATAATTTAGACCCATCAACCGCCGAGCAAGAAGTTATTACCGCTCTTAGCAATGAAATTTTTAATAACATCGCGGTAACATTCACTTCTGCCCCACCGGACGAAATGACTGTTGAATCACTTGACGCACTTGTATACAAAGACCCGACAGACGCAAGATACGAAGTCAACGGAAATGATGTAAACATAGTTGCAGGCGATACGGGACGTTACATAAATAAAGATGAGGCTGCAGCAATTATAGGAAATGTATACGAAGGCTGTGAACCTGTCACATTGCCGTTCTACGTTTCATATCCGACCGTTGACGAAAACACATTAAGAGAAAAATTATTTTCGGCAACATTGAGCAGTTATTCAACATCATACGGCAGTTCGACCGCAAACAGATGTGCCAATGTTGCAAGAGCGGCAAGCCTTATAAACGGCAAAGTAATTGCACCGGGTGATGTATTCTCATTCAACGACACAGTCGGTCACCGCACAATCGAAAACGGTTTCTCTACCGCAAAAGAATACGTTGACGGCAAGAGCGTTGACGGTATCGGCGGCGGTACTTGTCAAGTCAGCAGTACCCTTTATTCGGCGGTATTGTATGCCGACCTTTCGATTGTTGAACGTCTTAACCATATGATGACCGTAGGTTATATTCCGCTCGGTCAGGACGCAACCGTTTCGGACGGCGGAGTTGATTTCAAATTTAAAAACAACACCGACTATCCGATTAAAGTTTCGGCTTACACAAGCGGTGCAACAATCACTGTAAGCATTATCGGTACTGATTGGGAACCTCACAGAGAAGTTAAAATTTCAAACACTTCTTCAACTTCCGGCAAAAATACCGTTGTTCATTCAACAAGATATGTATATGTCAACGGTGAGCTTATCTCAACCGATACGCTTAATACAAGTACATATATGCCGCACGAGCCATAATGCAAATTGCATAAATGAAAATAATATAAAACTTAATATTTTTTCATTTTACCCCTTGCAAACATTTTTAAATTATGGTATTATAATATTAATCTTACAGCAAAGACGTTGTATAACAGAGCGAAAACTCTGTTATATTACGTCTTTTTTTGTATAATAAAAACATTATACAAAAACAAAATATTTAAAGAACGGAGAATTGATATGTTTAACTCAGATTTGACAAAGCACCTCGCAGAGCTTTCAAAGCTTGAATTTACAGATGAAGAGCTAGAACAAATGACGGCTGATATGACAAATATCATAGCTATCATGGATAAAGTATGTGAATTTGATACATCAAAGCCTGCCTATGCACTTGATGCGGTTGACTATAAAGATTTAAGGGCGGACGAACATCGAAATTCGTACCCTACCGAAGAAATTGTTAAGAATGCGAAGAATGTTAAAAATAACAGTTTCGTAGTTCCTAAAGTAGTTTAACAGTCAAGAGAAAGGATTTGATTAACGTGGCTTTAAAAAAACTGAGAGAAATGCTTGACAGTAAGGAGATCAGTGCGGTTGAACTTACCGAGCAATATTTTGACAGAATAGAAAATTCAGATAAAGAAATAAACAGTTATATAACAGTGTGCAAAGAAAACGCACTTGCGGACGCAAAGAAAGCACAGGAAGTTATCGACAGTGGCAACAGCGGTGCATTTACGGGATTGCCTATTTCGGTTAAAGATAACATATGTACACTCGGTGTCAAGACAACCTGTGCATCACATATGCTTGATGACTTCATTCCTCCGTATAACGCAACGGTAATGGAAAAATTAAAGAAAGACAACATCGTTATGCTCGGCAAAACAAATATGGACGAATTTGCAATGGGTGGTTCTTCTCAAACATCATATTTCGGCGGTGTTAAAAACCCTTACGACTTAACTCGTGTTACAGGCGGTTCTTCCGGCGGTGCCGCAGCAAGCGTAAGTGCCGACCTTTGTGCCGCCGCACTCGGTTCGGATACAGGCGGTTCTGTTCGTCAGCCTGCTTCATTCTGCGGTGTTACAGGTCTTAAACCGACATACGGCACTGTTTCAAGATGGGGACTTATCGCATTCGCATCTTCACTTGACCAAATCGGCGTTATCGCAAAGTCTGCCGAAGACACAGGCTATATGCTTGAGGGCATTTACGGCTATGATGAAAATGACGCCACATCAAGCAAAAAATCAGAGGGCAACTATAATTCACTTATCGGAAGTGATGTAAACAAATTAAAAATCGGTGTACCGAAAGAATTTTTCGGTGACGGTCTAAATGACGAAGTTAAAACGGCTGTTTTAAACGCCGTTGAATATTACAAAAAACTTGGCTGTGAAATAGTTGACGTTTCACTTCCGAGTCTTGAATATGCGGTTTCGGCTTACTACCTAATTTCATCAGCCGAGGCGGCAAGCAACCTTTCACGTTTTGACGGTATCAAATACGGTCTTAGAAGCGGTCTTGGCGAAGACTTTAACGACCTTATTAAAAATTCACGCCGTGAAGGATTCGGTCAAGAGGTTAAAAGAAGAATTATGCTTGGCAACTACGCACTATGTTCGGGTTACTATGACGCATATTATAAAAACGCAACGCGTATAAGAACGCAAATAAGAAACGAATATTCCGATATATTCAGCAAGTGCGATGTTATGCTTACACCGACCGCACCGACTACGGCTTATAAAATCGGTGAACAGGAAAACGATCCCGTTAAAATGTATCTTGCCGATATTTATACAGTAACCGTAAACATTGCCGGACTTCCCGCAATTTCCACAACCTGCGGTTACGATTCAAAAGGTTTGCCTATCGGTATGAGCCTTATCGGAAAAGCATTTGACGAAAAGACAATAATAGCAGTATGCGACAGATTTGAAAAAGACTTTGAAAGAAAGGAGATTGTACTATGAGATACCAACCCGTAATAGGACTTGAAATTCACGCGGAATTATTGACAGATTCAAAAGTATTCTGTACTTGTCAGAATGAATTCGGCGGCAGCGAAAACACTCGTGTATGTCCAAGATGTTCGGGACTTCCGGGTACACTTCCCCTTTTAAATCAAGGTGCGGTAAGGCTTGCCGCAAAGGCAGGTTTTGCACTTGACTGTACCGTAAATAATTACAGTGCATTCGACAGAAAGAATTATTTTTATCCCGACTTGCCTAAAGCATATCAGATAACACAATTTGACCACCCGATCTGTACAGGCGGTTATATAACCGTCACAGGCGGTAAGGACATCAGAATTAACCACATTCACATTGAGGAGGACGCGGGTAAGCTTGTGCATGACGATTATGAGGGCATTTCAATGGCTGACTATAACCGTTGCGGTGTACCGCTTATTGAAATCGTAACAGAGCCGGACTTCCGTTCAATCGAAGAAGTTCAAGACTTTGTTGAAAAACTTGCTTTGCGTTTAAAGTATGCAGGCGTGTGTGACGCAAAAATGGAGCAAGGCTCAATGCGTGTTGACGTTAATATTTCAATTATGCCTGTCGGCTCAACCGAATTCGGTACCCGTGCCGAGCTTAAAAATCTGAACTCATTAAAAGCAATCGGTCGTGCGATTGAATATGAAATAAACCGTCAAGCGGAAATTCTTGATAACGGCGGTACTGTTATTCAGGAAACAAGACGTTACAACGACAACCACGGCGATACAAAGGCATTACGTTCAAAAGAGGATGCACACGATTATCGTTACTTCCCTGAACCGGATATTCCTCCGGTATTCCTATCGGACGAAGAAATTGAGGACATAAGAAAGTCAATGCCGGAAATGCCGCAAGACCGTTTTGTACGTTATACGGAAAAGTACGGACTTCCGACAGATGACGCTAATCTTATTATATCAAGCAAGGAATTTTCGGATTTTTACGATGAGTCTGTAAAAATAAATCCGGACTACAAACAAATTTCTAATCTGATGCTTGTTGAACTTAACAGAAACCTTAACGATTCCGAAAAGACTATTTCAGATGTAACATTCTCCCCTGCCGATTTGGCAGAGCTTGTTAAAATGTCAACAGACGGCGTTGTTTCAAAAAATGCCGCAAAGGATATTTTGAAGATTATGTTCAATAACGGCGGTAAGCCTATTGATATTGCCAAAGAAAACGGCTTTATTATGGACAATGACAC
>NZ_JBKVWU010000077.1:0-10530 GCF_046972485.1 Hominilimicola sp. | reverse complement strand
GTCTACCTTGAACTTTGGGTAAAAGTAAAATCGGATTGGAGAAACAGTGACTTTTTAATCAAGAATTTCGGTTTCACGAATGAATAGTAAATAGTGTTAGTATAACCGCTGAAAAAATGAAAAACATAAAGATAATAAGTTATTTTTTCGGAGGGATAGGTTATGGAGCTTAACAGACTTTCGTGGGAAACTTTTACGAGAACGGGCGATATAGACGCTTATTTGCTGTATAAAACGGTAAGCGGTATAACGGAGCAAGAGGATAAGGATGATACATGGCAGAAATTAGAGCAAGAGGCATTATCATAAAGCAGTCCGATTACGGTGAGGGGCATAGAATGCTGACTGTATTTACGGAAGAATACGGGATAGTTAAGGCCGTCAGCTACGGTGTTAAAAAATCAAAGAGCAAAGCTGCCGCATCAAGTCAATTTTTGTGTTACGGTGATTTTGATTTTTACAAAGGTGTCGGAAAAGATATAATGACAATTAATAATATTGACACTCTTGACGGCTTTTATCCTGTTTCGGAAGATATAAAAAAATTATCCCTGTGCGTTTATCTTGCAGATATAACTTATTGTATTCTTGGTATGAATAACCCCGATTCGAGAATGCTGCATTTGTTTTTGAACAGCGTGTATGCACTTGCGTACCGTGATGAGCCGATGGACAAGGTTAAAGCGGTGTATGAACTCAAAATGATGAGTATAGGCGGATATTCGCCACAGCTTAATGCGTGTGTGTCATGCGGAAGTAATGAGGTGTATGCGTTTGACTTGCTAAAGGGCGGAAGTGTGTGCAGAGCGTGCGGCGGCAAATATATTGTTAAGTTGGATAAAAATCTTTACAGAGCATTGGATTACATAATATATTCAGATGATAAAAAAATGCTCAGTTTTAATGCAAGTGACGGATTGATGAAGTTGCTTTGCAAAATCGCCGAACAGTATGTTGAACTTCAGCTTGACCAAAAGTTTTCAAGTTTGGATTATTATAAAACAATGCTCACTATGTAATTGGTTAGTTTACATAAAAGTATTTATATATTTATTGAAAAAACAATGTTTTTTGGTTAAAATAGATAAAACGTTAAAAAATAATAAAAAAAGCTTGCAATTCTCTCTGCGATGATGTATAATATTACGGTATTATAGATTAAATTTCGTGGAGGTGTAAAAAAGTGCCAAACATTAAATCAGCTAAAAAGAGAGTAAGAGTTACAGAAAAGAAGACTCTTATCAACATGGCTCACAAGACTGCTCTAAAGACAGCTATCAAAAAGTTTGAAGCTGCTGCAAAGGCAGGTAACAAGGAAGAGGCTCAACAGCTTTTCAACGAAGCTGCAAAGAAGCTTGACCAAAGTGTAAACCGCGGTATTCTTCACAAGAACAATGCTGCAAGAAAGAAGTCACAGCTTGCTCTTAAACTTGCAAAACTTGCGTAAAAGTCATTTAAAGGAGTTACAATTTTGTAGCTCCTTTTTTTGTACACAAAGGGGAAACTATGCAAATAAACAGATTATTTGAAATTATATACATATTGCTTGACAAAAAGACCGTAACGGCTAATGAATTGGCAAAGAAATTTGAAGTATCAAGCCGTACGATTTATCGTGACGTTGAAATCCTGTCGGGTGCCGGAATACCGATTTACACCACCAAGGGCAAAGGTGGCGGAATATCTATTCTTGATAATTTTATACTTGACAAGTCGGTTATATCAAAGGAAGAACAAAGTGCGATAATAACGGCACTTACTGCTATGTCAGTGTTGCCGAATGTTGAAAAAACAGGCATTGCGGATAAAATGTCATTACTTTTTAAATCTAACGACAGTTCGTGGATTGACGTGGAATTTTCGGATTGGAATGTGAAACAAAAGAATTTTTTCGACAAAATAAGAGATTCGATAATTGAACGATTTGCAGTGAAACTGAAGTATATAAACAGTAAAGGCGAAATTTCCGAGCGTATTGCAGAGCCGCTTAAACTGTATTTTAAAAGTAAATCGTGGTATCTTATCGCATATTGCAGAAAAGCCGATGATTACAGAATGTTTAGGTTGTCACGAATAAGGGATGTTGAAGTGACAAACGAACATTTTGAACGTGAAATGTGTGAATATAAATATGATAATGACGATGAAAATATTTGTGTTAATGTAAAATTGAAAATAAGCAAAAATGCCGAATACCGTGTTTATGACGAATTTCAAGACGCAGAAAAAACAGCGGACGGTGATTTTATTGTGAATATGTCATATCCTGAAAATGAATGGCTTTACGGCTATATAATGTCGTTTGGGGAGTATGCGGAAGTACTTGAACCAACATACATAAGAGATATAATTAAAACGAAAATAGAGAAAATGATAAACAATTATTTATAATATGACATAATGATGTCATATTAGGTGTGTTATACTTCTTGTATCAAGTTAAAGGAGGATAACAAAATGGAGTATGAAATTGTAAATCTCGAAGAAAAGAAAGCAGTGGGCATATCAGCCGTAACCAACAACAAATCACCTGAAATGCCGAAGATTATCGGTGGTTTGTGGGACGAATTTTATAAAAAGGTCTACGGTGAGATTAACGACAAAGCGAATAACAAATCAATCGGTATGTATCATAAGTATCAGCCAAACGGTGACTATACCGTTTCAATATGTGCGGAGGTGAACAGCACAAATCAGAATTACGAAGTGATTACAATACCAAGTGGAAAATATGCTAAATTTATTGTAAAAGGCAACGTTGTTACGGCGGTGCAGGAATTTTGGCAAAAGGTTTGGAATATGAACCTTGACCGTTCGTTTGTGTGTGACTTTGAAGAATACCAAGCAGGTGACGATATGGATAATATGGAGATACATATGTACATTTCTCTTAAATAATTAGATTGACAATTCCTTGTGATGATGATAAAATTTTCACAAGGAATTTTTTATTGAGAGGATGAAAATAATGGCTATAACAAAAGAATTGTTCGGAACATTGACAAACGGACAGGATATAACCGCATATTTACTTGATAACGGAAACGGAGTAAGTGCGAGAATTTTAAATTACGGCGGTATTGTCAGAAATCTTTATGTAGAGGACAAGAACGGTGTTAAAACCGACGTTGTGCTTGGACGCGAAACGATGGAAGATTATCTAAATAACGACGGTTTTCTCGGTGCACTTATCGGCAGACACGCAAACAGAATTGCAGGCGGCGAATTTGAGCTTAACGGTACAAAATATAATGTAGGACTTAATGAGGGCAAGAACAGCTTGCACGGCGGAATAAACGGCTTTGATAAAAAGGTTTGGAGTGCGGAAGAAGTTGACGGGGAAGAACCGTCATTGAAACTTTCAATCGTGTCAGAGGACGGTGAGGAAGGTTTTCCTGGAACACTTAAAGTAACTGTTACATATACTCTAACAAAGGGAAATGCACTGAAAATTAATTACAGTGCGGTGACAGACAAGGATACAGTGGTGAATCTTACAAATCATTCTTATTTCAATCTTGCGGGACACGCAAGCGGTACAATCGATAATCAGATACTTCAAATCAATTCGGAATTTTATACACCGAACGACAGTGAATGTATGCCGACAGGCGAAGTACTTTCTGTTATGGGTACGCCGTTCGATTTCAGAGCACCAAAGCCGATAGGACAGGATATAAACGCAGATTTTGAGCAAATAGAAATGTTCGGCGGTTATGACCACAACTTTGCGATTTCGGGCAGAGGTTACAGACTTTGTGCCATTGCAAAGTGCCTTGAAAACGGCATAACAATGGAAGTGTATACAGATAAACCGGGTGTTCAGTTATATACATCAAACGGACTTCCGGAGGGAATATATAAAGAAGGTGCAAAATACAGTACACATCAGGCATTTTGTCTTGAAACACAGTATTTCCCAAACGGTATGAAGAACAGTCACTTTATTGCTCCTATTTTAAAGGTCGGCGATGAATATAATTTTACAACAGAGTACAAATTTATTGTAAAGTAACAGATATTAAAGTAGGCTTTTTGCGTTATTTGTAACATTTTTAATTGACTGATTATACAGTGTGTGGTATAATAAAACAAAGTGGAATGTTTTAAGGAGGGGTTTTGATGTCATACAAAGAAATGACTAAAGAAGAATTACAGGAAATCCGCAAAGAAGTTGCGGCAAAATATGATGAGCTAAAGGCTAAGGGTTTAAAACTTGATATGTCAAGAGGTAAGCCGAATACCGAACAGCTTGATATTTCTATGGGAATGATTGATACACTTACCGACTACAATCTTGTAGGTGAACAAGGCGTTGACTGTCGTAACTACGGTGTGCTTGACGGTATAATTGAGGCTAAAAGACTTCTAAGTGCAATGATTGAATGTCCCGTAGACAATATTATAATTTACGGTAATTCAAGTCTTAATGTTATGTATGACACAGTTGCCCGTTCAATGACGCACGGTGTTATGGGCTCAACTCCATGGGCAAAGCTTGATAAAGTTAAGTTCTTGTGTCCTGTACCTGGATATGACAGACATTTTGCAATTACAGAATTTTTCGGTATTGAAATGATTAATATTCCTATGACTGAGGACGGACCTGATATGGATATGGTTGAGGACCTTGTTTCAAAGGATGAGGCAATCAAGGGTATTTGGTGTGTACCGAAGTATTCAAATCCTATGGGTATAACATATTCTGATGAAACAGTAAGACGTTTTGCAAATCTAAAGCCGGCGGCTGAGGATTTCAGAATTTATTGGGATAACGCATACTGCATACATCATCTATATGAGGATCACCAAGACCACATTCTTGAAATTCTTGAAGAATGTGAAAAAGCAGGTAATCCTGATATGGTATTTAAGTTCTGTTCAACATCAAAGGTTACATTTCCGGGTTCGGGTATAGCCGCTATTTCAGCGTCAAAGGCTAACCTTGACTTTATTAAAAAGCAGATGTCGGTACAGACTATCGGTCACGATAAACTTAACCAACTTCGTCATGCAAGATTTTTCGGTGACTTCAACGGTATGCTTGAGCATATGAAAAAGCACGCAGATATTATAAGACCTAAGTTTGAAGCTGTGCTTGAGATGCTTGACAAGGAACTTGGAGATTTAGGCATAGCAAAATGGACAAAGCCAAACGGCGGTTACTTTATCGGTTTCGATACTATGGACGGTTGTGCTAAAAAAGTTGTCGCTATGTGTAAAGACGCAGGCGTTGTTATGACTCCGGCAGGTGCAACATATCCGTACGGAAAAGACCCTCACGATTCAAATATCCGTATTGCACCGACATTCCCGTCAACAGAAGAATTAAAGCAGGCATGTGAAATTTTCGTTACTTGCGTAAAACTTGTAAGCCTTGATAAAATTCTTGAAACAAAGTAATTAATTAATGATTAAATGAGCGTTTACAGAACGCTCATTTTTTGTTAGATAAAATTGACAACGGTATTGTTTTATGATAAAATTATAATTCAATGAATATTATGTTATCATAACTAATGATAAACAGTCGAAAGGAGCATTGAAAAGTGCTTGAACTTAAAAATATAAGTTGGGAAATTCCCGATGGAGATAAAATTTTAAAGGGTATAGATTTAGAAATACCTGACGGCAAAATGACCGTTATAACAGGTCCGAACGGTGGCGGTAAAACTTCTCTTGCAAAGATTATCGCAGGACTCGAAGTGCCTAATTCGGGTGAAATTTTGCTTGACGGTGAGAATATAACCGATTGGGATATTACAAAACGTGCTAAAAACGGCATTGCATACGCATTTCAACAGCCTGTTCGTTTTAAGGGAGTTACAGTAAGAGATTTGCTTAATCTTGCGGCAGAGAGAACATTGTCCGAAAGAGAGATATGCTCTGTACTCGGTGAAGTCGGTCTTTGTGCAAGAGATTATATTGAAAGAGATGTTGACGCAAGTCTTTCGGGCGGTGAAAGCAAGAGAATTGAGATTGCTACCGTTTTATCGCGTGAAAATGCGAAGATACTTGTATTTGACGAGCCTGAGGCAGGTATTGACCTTTGGAGCTTTACAAGTCTTATTGACGCGTTCCAAAAACTTAAAAACGAAAGCGGAAAATCCTTGCTTGTAATATCGCACCAAGAACGTATACTTGAAATTGCGGATTATATAGTTGTGATTGCGGACGGTAATGTTCGTGCATTTGGTGAGGGTAAAGATGTTCTTCCTCAACTTTTGAAAGAAGAAAAAGAGTCAAAGTGTCCTCTCGGTAAGGATAAGAAAGGAGAGAACAACTGATGAATGAAACAACAAGAGAATTTTTGAAAATCGTTTCCGACATTCAAGGCAACGAACTTGAAAAGGCGGCATTTAACATTCGTGAGGACAGTCAGTGTGCTGGCAGACAATCTACTCCGAATATAAAGATTGATTCAAAAGAGGACGGACCGGGTCTTGTTATACACATAAGCAAAAATGCACAAAAGGAAACAGTTTATATACCGGCTTGCGTTACGCATGGTGATGTAGACGACCTTGTATATAATGATTTTTATGTTGAGGCAGGTGCAGACGTTATTATTGTTGCCGGTTGCGGTGTGCATACATCAGACGGTCACGACGCACGACATAACGGAATACACCGTTTCTTTATCGGTAAAGGTGCACACGTTTTGTATAAAGAAAAGCATATCGGAACAGGTAAAGGTGTCGGAAAAAGAACGATTGATCCTGTAACAGATGCATATCTTGAAGACGATGCCGTACTTGAAATGGATACAATTCAGCTTAGCGGTGTTGATTCAACTGTAAGAAAAACATCGGGTAAACTCGGTGCAAGAGCAAAGCTTATCATACACGAAAGAATTATGACAGACGGTGACGAAAAGGCTAAAACTGAATTTGAGGTTGAACTTAACGGTGAAGATTCTGGTGTTGATTTGGTGTCACGTTCGGTTGCAAAAGGCAATTCGTATCAGGAATATCATTCGACAATAAAGGGTAACTGCCGTTGTACGGGACATTCCGAATGTGACGCAATACTTGTCGGAAACGGTAAGGTTAACGCCGCACCGGCTTTGTTTGCAGGCGATATTGACGCGTCACTTATACATGAGGCGGCAATCGGAAAAATCGCAGGAGAACAGCTTATAAAATTGCAGACTCTCGGTCTTACTTCGGAAGAGGCGGAGGCAAAGATTATCGAAGGCTTTTTGCGTGGTTAGGAATAGTGCACCATTCTGTTGAATGGTGTATTTTCGTATGAAATTATTAGGAAGAAGTGGTCATCTTGAGGCAAATTCCTCAAAATTATTTGTTTAGTAAGATTGATTTAAAAAAACTTATTGTACCGCTTGTAATAGAACAATTTTTGACTATTGCTGTCGGTCTTATAGATTCAATGATGGTTGCGAGTGTCGGAGAATCGGCGGTATCGGCAATATCGCTTGTTGATACTGTAAACATACTTATTATAAATATATTTACGGCACTTGCAACAGGCGGAGCTGTTGTTGCAGGGCAGTATATAGGAATGAAACAGGAGCATAATTCCTGCAAAGCGGCAAACCAAACGCTTATATTTACAACGCTTATTGCACTGTTTGTAATGATTGCGGTATATGCTCTGAAAAATTTTATACTTCATACCGTTTTCGGACAGATTGAAGATGATGTTGCAAATTATGCAAATACATATTTGCTGATAGTGTCGGCGTCAATTCCGTTTATCGGAATGTATAACGCGGGTGCGGCTATATTCCGTGCAATTGGAAATTCAAAGGTTTCAATGAACACATCGCTTATTATGAATCTTGTAAACATAGTCGGTAATGCGATACTTATTTACGGTTTTCATATGGAAATTGCCGGTGCGGCAATACCAACGCTTATATCAAGAATAGTTGCGGCGGTTGTGATTGTTGTAAGACTTGGAAATCAAGATTTACAGATACATATTGACCGACCGTTTAAGCTGAAATTCGATTGGCGAATGATTAAAAAGATACTTAGAATAGGAATACCGAATTCGCTTGAAAACTCAATGTTTCAGCTTGGTAAAATATTGGTGCTTACAATAGTAACGGCATTCGGCACAAGAGCTATAACCGCAAATGCGGTATCAAACACAATAGCAATGTTTCAGATACTGCCGGGTATGGCGATATGTCAGGCTATATTAACCGTATCAAGTCAGTGTGCCGGTGCAAACGACTATAAACAGCTTGATTTTTACATAAAGCGACTTATGAAAACGATATATGTGTTTGTCGTTGCAATAAATGTAGTTGTGGTTGCGATACTTCCGCTTATATTAAAAGCGTACAATTTATCAAGTGAAACAACTGAGATTGCAAAACAAATTATATGGTATCACGCAATCTGTACTTGTACGATATGGCCGCTTTCGTTTGCATTGCCTAATTCACTTCGTGCCGCAAATGACGTAATGTTTACAATGATAGTTGCAATTTTGTCGATGTGGATATTCAGAATAGGTGCAAGCGTGGTAATAGCCAAATGGCTCGGATTTGGTGTACTCGGTGTATGGATTGCAATGACGATTGATTGGTTTGTCAGAGCAATTATATTTGTAATACGATACAAATATAAAATAAAAAGTAAATGCAAGATTTAAAACTACCTCATTTTTTATGAAAGAGAATACGAATAATATATTGAAAGATGAAGTTAGAAGAAAGAGTGGCAGAAGCCACAAATGATAAAAAACTGAAAAATGATTTAATCGGTGAATACCAAAATTTCATCTTGGCAGCTGCAAGCAAGACGCTTAAAAGAAGTGTTACGACAAGTGATGATGAGTATATCATTGCTATGATGGCTTTCGGCGACGCGATTGACGGCTATAATGAAAATAAAGGTAATTTTCTCGGCTTTGCAAAGACTGTTATACGAAACAGAATTATTGACAGTATAAGGCGTGAGGCAAAACATAATTCAGTGCCGTTTTCTGCGTTGGAAAAAGAAAATTCAGACGGTGAAACGATTGAATTTGAAATACATACCGTTGATAAAAGCGATTTGAAGTGGGAAATCGAATCACTTACGGAGGAACTCAGCAATTTTGAAATATCATTTTTTGAACTTGCGGAGGTCAGTCCGAAAAGTTGTAAAACGAAACGGCTTTGTTTTGATGCGGTGAACTATATTATAAACAACAGTGAACTTGTCGATATAATTATGAATAAGCACATATTGCCGATAAAAGAGATTACCGATAATATAAAGCTGAACAGAAAAGCTATCGAACGTCACAGGAAATACATAATAACGGCGGTTATTGCTATAACTCAGGATTATCCTGCCATTGCCGAATATTTCAATATGAGGGAGGTGTGAAATATGAGCGGAGTTATTGTGTCCGTGAAGGGCAGATATGCGGTTTTGCTTACAAAAAACAGCGATTTTATAAAGGTAAAAAACAAAAATTATTCTGTCGGCGACAAAGTGAAAATACCGCAGTATAAAGGGCAAATCCTTGCGGCTGCGGCAAGCTTTATTGTTGTGTGCGGCGGTATAAGTTCATATTTTGTGCCTGCAAAATATATGAGTGTGGATATTAACCCAAGTGTTATGATGACGATTAATATTTACAACAGGGTTATTAATACAAAACCGCTTAATGATGACGCGGAGATATTGCTTTCAAAAACCGATGTAAGCGGTATGAGTGTGTCGGACAGTATGGACGAACTTATAAAAAAGTCGGAAGAAATCGGATATTTGAATGAGCATAATAAAGATGTTATCGTTGAAGTGGTTGACGGTATAGGCAAAATTAAATTGCCGGATAAAAATTACGGTGATGTAGAGGTTATTATTGAAAATGCCGATAAAGCCGATTTGAAAAATGCAAAAGAAATGGGTGTATCTATTGCAAAAGCAAGAGCTATTGCCGAATATACGAAACAAAACGGCGGCAGTATAGAAGAAAATGTGCATAAACTTGAAAATCAGTCTGTAAAAGAGATTAGAAGAAATCTTGAAAATAAATCGGAAGTCAAAACCGAAAGCAAGACTGAAAATAAAGCAGAAGTTAAACAGGAAAGTATACCTGTTCAAAAATCTGAAAACAAGAATATTTCAAATAGTGTACAAACACTTCAACCGACCGTTCGAACAAAAAACGAAACTGTACCGACAAAAGAAGTAAAAGAAGTAAGCAGAGTTACAAATGTAAGACAATCGAAAAATATCGACACAGTGAGTGAAAAGGTTAATACTTTGATTACAGAAGAAAAGTCGAATGATACGATATTTGATAATTCTGTAACAAAAACATTGCCTGATCCGATTCAAGAAGAAACTAAAATTACAGATAAGCCACAGGTAAAAAATGATACTGTACCCGAATCTGAAGAGCCTACGGTTAGACCGATACATGAAGATAAGTATAAAT
Organism: Hominilimicola sp.; assembly: GCF_046972485.1. Lineage (NCBI taxonomy): Bacteria > Bacillati > Bacillota > Clostridia > Eubacteriales > Oscillospiraceae > Hominilimicola > Hominilimicola sp. Next base: position 123 of record NZ_JBKVWU010000077.1, on the reverse strand, counting down.
CGGACAATCAATGTGAAATAGTTGTTCCGTCGGAAACAGTTAAACCTATAAAAACGACAGAGCCGAAACAAGACGAGCCGAAATCAGAAATAAAACCACAGACAAGTCACGGCGGTCATACAA
>NZ_JBKVWU010000076.1:3168-10597 GCF_046972485.1 Hominilimicola sp. | reverse complement strand
ATGCTATACTTCGTTGTTTTGAACTTTTGACAGGTAAAAATGTTGTCCGTCCGGATATTGCAGGCATTATGGGTGCGTTCGGTTCGGCACTTATCGCAAAAGAACGTTGGAACGGCGGTGAATGTGATATTCTTCGTGTTGACGAACTTGATTCGTTCACATTCGATACTTCACTTACACGTTGTCAAAAGTGTAACAACCACTGTCAGCTTACAATAACAAAATTTTCTGACGGAAGTCAGTTTGTATCCGGTAACCGTTGTGAACGCGGTGCCGGACTTGAAAAATCCAAAAAGCAAATGCCTAATCTTTATGATTATAAATACAAACGTGCATTTGCATACAAGCCGTTAAAGGCAGAGAATGCACCGAACGGTGTTATCGGTATACCGCGTGTGCTTAACATATATGAAAATTATCCGCTATGGTTTACATTCTTTACTGAGCTTGGTTTCTCCGTAAGAATTTCCGGCAGAAGTACGCACGACCTTTACGAAAAAGGTATCGACTCGATACCGAGTGAAAGTGCCTGCTACCCTGCAAAACTTGTACACGGTCACATTCAAGACCTTATCGACAAGGGCATAAAAACGATTTTTTACCCTTGTATTCCGTATGAGCAGATAGAATATTCGGACGCAGGCAATCACTTCAACTGTCCTATGGTAACATCTTATCCGGAAGTTATCTACAACAATATGGACGTTGTACGTCAAAGCGATATTAACTTCTTGTATCCGTTTATCAATCTTGCCGACAAGCCGTCGTTTAAACGTCAAATGATGAAAGCGTTGCACGATTACGGCTTTACAAAAACAGAAATTGACAACGCTTCTGAAAAGGCTTTTGCCGAACTTCAGCATTACAAGCAAGACATCAGAAATAAAGGTGAAGAAGTTTTGAAGTGGCTTGACGAACACGATGAACGTGCTATCGTACTTGCCGGCAGACCGTATCATATCGACCCTGAAATCAATCACGGTATTCCGGATATGATTACATCACTCGGCTTTGCCGTTCTTACAGAGGACAGCGTTGCACATCTCGGTCATCTTGAACGTGATATAAGAGTTGTTGACCAATGGGCATACCATACAAGACTTTACGAATCAGCGGCACAGGTTATCAAAAATCCGCGTCTTGAGCTAATTCAGCTTAATTCGTTCGGCTGCGGTCTTGACGCAGTTACGACCGACCAAGTACAGGAAATTTTGCAGTCACACGAAAAGATTTATACGACATTGAAAATAGATGAGGTTTCAAATCTCGGTACTGCAAGAATAAGAGTTCGTTCGCTTAAAGCGGCAGTCAAGGAACGTGACGATAACGACTTTATTCCGCATAAAATTGATGATTACACAATTAACAGAGTTAAGTTTACAGAGGAAGAACGCAAAAAGCATACTATAATCTTCCCTCAAATGAGTCCTACCCACTTCGGACTTTTCGAGGCGGTTATGCGTGCAAGCGGTTACAATGCACTTGTGCTTGAACACGCAACGGCAGAGGACGTTGAGGCCGGTTTAAAGAGCGTTAATAACGACGCTTGTTATCCGTCAATTATGGTAACAGGTCAGCTTGTCAATGCGTTTACAAGCGGTAAATGCGACCCGAACAACACTTCCGTTATGATTACACAAACAGGCGGCGGCTGTCGTGCGACTAACTATATCGCCTTTCTTCGTAAGGCGCTTAAAGAGGCAGGCTATCCGAATGTTCCCGTAATTTCGCTTAACGTGTCGGGACTTGAGGGCAATCCAGGATTTAAGATTACTCCGAAGCTTGTTGACGGTCTTTTAAAAGCTTGTACTTGGGGTGACTTATTGCTTGCCGTTACACTTCGTATCCGTCCTTACGAGGTAAACGAGGGCGAAACAAATGCGGTACACGAAAAGTGGCAAAAGCGTTTGTACAGCGATATTATTAATAATAACCGTAAACAGCTTAAACTTAAAAAGGTTATTGATGAAATAATCGCAGACTTTGACGCAATCGAAATTGATGAAACAGTCAAAAAGCCAAAAGTCGGCGTGGTCGGTGAAATTCTTGTTAAGTTCCACCCTGACGCAAATAACAATATTATTGATGTTATTGAGTCGGAGGGCGGTGAGGCAGTTATGCCGGGACTTGCGGACTTTATGCTTTATTGCTTGTATAACAATAACTTCAAGCGTGATAATCTTGGCTCTAAGCGTTCAACCGCCGCACTTTGCAATCTTGCAATTTGGGGTATTGAAAGTTTCAGAAAGCATATGGCAAAGGTTATGAATAACAATCCTAAGTTCCGTATGCGTTCACCGAAACATATCGCGGATATTGCTGAGGGTGCAAAGCACGTTTTACAGCTTGGTCACTGCACAGGTGAGGGTTGGTTCCTGACAGGCGAAATGATTGAGCTTATAAATTCGGGTGTTCCGAATATCGCTTGTGTTCAGCCGTTCGCTTGCTTGCCTAACCACGTTACAGGTAAGGGTATGATTAAGGAACTTCGCAGACAGTATCCGCAAGCCAATATCGTTGCGGTTGACTATGACCCGGGTGCAAGTGAAGTTAATCAGCTTAACCGTATTAAACTTATGCTTGCAGTCGCTTTTGAAAATATGAAAAAAGACGAAATGTACGACTCCGTTATGCCAAAGAAAACAGAAGTCAGAGAAACTGTTAAAATAGAAAAGTAACATAAAAAAAGCACCTTTCGGTGCTTTTTTTGTTATTCTGCTTTTACATACCGTCCCGCAAAATATACATTTCCGCTATCGTCCAATATGTAATATGTAAACGGTTTATCGGCTCTAAATTCTATTATCTTTTCCAGTGTAGTATCTGCACCAGTCCCAACCATTATTGTTGAAGTTGCGGCGGCAGCTTCTGTTCCCTTTTCATCAACATCTATCATTGCTTTTTGCAGAACAGAATCAATTTTTATACTCTCGGGATAATTTTCAAGCATTAAGCTAAAATCAGCATTTGCATTACTAAATGCCTTTTCTATTCCCATATTTTTAAGTGTATCTGTGTAGTCTATCGAATATTCGGCTTTGAATTTCGGCAATGACACATTTACAATCTCACTTGTCATTTTATTATTCTGAATAACATCAAGAATATTTTTAGTGTCCCCTAAAACAACAATCATACTTAGTCCGTTTGTATACGGCAATTTTACCGCTTTAGTGTCACCGTTTTCGTAATATTCAATATCCATCAGTCGGTGCATAAAATCAATCTCTGATTTGTTACTGTTTATATCAGTGAAAGTTTCTTTATATGTACCCACTTTTTCAAATTTATTTACCCAATCCGCTTTCATATAAATCGCATTCACAAGTGCACATACATAACCTCTGTTTTCTTCAGAAAGCATATTTGTTATTTTGCCGTTCGTCTGTTTTTCTACCCATTCATTTACCTTTTCAATACTGTCATCGTTCGTAACCGATTGAGCAGTTCCTTGATAGTCGCTTTGTATTTTCTTTTGATAGTCATCGGCAAAATAAGCATTTTTTCCGCTGTCTTTGTTAAACCATATTGAATTTGCTATGTCCACGCCCTTATTTTTGTTATCGGTTATTATTTGACTGTATAAGCTTGTGTTCGGTGAATTAAATACTTTCGTTATTTATTGTTTTGTGTCCCCTACTGCACCCTCCGACGCCATCATCATTGCCATTTCAAGCGAAAACGGAGATATAACATAGTTTTCGTCATTAGGCAGATTTTCCATAAGTTTTTGCGTGTAGTATTCATTGTACTTGTGAGGTGCTATTGTAACGGTTTTAGTGTCCCCATTCCGATCCACACTACAGTCAAGTGCCTCCGATACCGCTCTTAGCGGTACAAGTGTTCGGTCATCTGTAATTATGGGTGCTGTGTCAAGGCTCACTTTTTCGCCATTAACCGTCATTTCATTACTGCCGATTTTAAAACCGATTGTGTTGCCGTCATTTTTCGCAGTTATAATCTGCCTGCCGTCAATGTCGGTATAATCAACACTGCAATGAAGTTCTTCAAATATCGCACGCATCGGTACAAGAACACGGTCGTTCTGTATTATCGGTGCAACGTCAAAATCCATAGCTTGACCGTCTAACGTAACTTTTATTTTTTCCTCTGCTAACGTCGTACACCCTGACATTACAGCCGTAAGCGCCAATATAATTGATATAATCTTTTTCATTTTGTGTCCCTCCTAACATCACTCTGCTAAATATCCGCCCCATTCGACAACTGTAAATCCTTTACGTTCAAACGGTTTTATCTCCTGTTTCGGTAAAACAGTATTTTCGTCCGCTTTTTCATATACCATAAACACTCTTAAAATCGAATCGGGTTTTGGATTTATTTCAAGTTTTGCCTTATCAGTATAGTCCTCCTCGGCGAAATATATTTTATTATATTCGTTTTCTTGCAATTTTGGCGCCCAATATACTATAAATTCGTTATATTCTTTTGGAGTAAGTCCCATTTGGGAAAGTGTTTCCCGCAAAAATTCGGCACTGTCACTGCCCTTTACGACAAATCCCTCTTTAAAATCAGGCTTAAATGTCGGCATTAACCCCTCCCAGAAAAGATAGGAATATTCTTTTCCGTCTGAAATTATCGTGCCGTCAGGCTTCGCCGTTACATTCCAACCATTGTTGTATTCGGGATATGTGAAAGTAAATTTGCCGTCAAGGTCAAGTTTAACATTTACCTCTTGTTCTTTTTCGGGATACAGATATATAACAGGTTTTCCGCCTATACCGGCACAATTTTCCTTTATTCCCGAAACAAAATTTATAACGTCCTGCTGTTTTTCAACGCTTTCCGCATAAGCGTATATGTGATAGCTGACTTGATCGTGTTCTACATATGTCTGCATATAGTTATCTTCATTATACAACAGCCATTCCAAATCATTGCCTAAAAATTTGCTTTTAACTTTCTTATATGCCTTATTGCCGTTATACAAATCTGTTTGTTCATCTACATCAGATTGCATTTCATCAATGTATAGCAGCGGCACACCTTTTTCATCGGTTTTAGTAACTTTCTTTATTAGCCAACCGTATCTGTCATCTCCGTCCAATCTCACAAAATAACCATTTGGTCTTGCGATTGTCAAATAATCACTGTGAACAGAATTTGCCGAAGTATCAAGTTTTTTGTCACCTGCACTCAACGTGTCGATGATCTCTTGTACATTTGTTTTCCACAAATCTTTATCTGTTTTTGCATTTGCTTTTGCATACAATAATATCAAATAATCGTCGCTTGATTTTACAAGATATTCAACTCTGTTTTCCTTTTCCGACTTCAATTCGATATACTCAATACCGTTTTGTGTCACCGTATCGCCAACGGTTTCATATTCCAAATTTTCTGCGTCTTTCTTCAAATCACCGACAGTTATATATCCTAATTCTTTTGCCACAAAATCTATACCCTCATTACTCAGTTCCAACCAAGTATCGTCACCCCAAAAGCCATCGTATACTTTACTGTCACTTTTAATTTTTACTTTTAATCTGCCGTAAAGAATATCGTATTCCGTTTTAGGAATTTCTTTTGAAATTGTAACAGTTTTAGTGTCCCCGTCCCAATTTACATCATAGTCAAATGCTTCCGACACTGCACGAAGCGGTACAAGTGTGCGGTCGTTTACGATTATGGGTGCTGTATCGAGTTTTATTTTTTTGTTATGTATTTGCATTTCGTCACTGCCGATTACTAAGCCGATTGAGTTATTTTCATTAAGTTTTGCAGTTATAATCTGCCTGCCGTCAATATCGGTATAATCAACACTGCAATGAAGTTCTTCAAATATCGCACGCATCGGTACAAGAACACGGTCGTTCTGTATTATCGGTGCAACGTCAAAATCCATAGCTTGACCGTTTAGCATAACTGTTATGTTTTCCTCTGCTAACGTCGTACACCCTGACATTACCACCGTCAATGACAATATTATCGGTATAATCTTTTTCATTTTATGTCCCTCCTATTTTCCCTTTCACTATTAATACTTTTCAACACCTCAAAAAGTTGCAAAAAGTTTATTAAATGTTAAATATTTCTTTTATAATATCATAAAAAGACAAAATTTTCAAGATTATATGTTAATTCTACTGTTTTCTAAACAAAAAAGACCTTAACATATTGCTAAGGTCTTATATCATTAGTCAAACAATGACACTTGGTCAGTATCCGGCAAATCATCGAAACATCCATTTTCTTCAAGAATATTAAGTGGATTTTTACCTATACCGGTACGAAGTCTTAAATCTTCGACGTTTCTAAACTCGCCGTTCTTTCTTTCTTCCGTAATGCTTATCGCATCGTTTTCGCTAAGTCCGGGAAGTGCCGAAAGCGGAGGAAGAATACCACCCTCAACCTGTCGGAAATCTGTTGCGTGTGATTCGTACAAATCAACAGGCACAAAATTAATTCCTCTTGCGTACATTTCAATACAAATTTCAAGTATCGGTATAAGGTTTTCTTCTTTCGGAGTAACCGTTCCGTCCTTTTTCTTTGCGTTGATTGAACGCATTTCTTCACGAACGCGTTCTTCTCCCCTCGCCATTACCGACGCATCAAAATCGTCCGCACGCACCGTATAATATGCGATATAAAATGCTTCTGGATAATGTACTTTAAAATACGCAATTCTGAATGCCGACATAACGTAAGCGGCAGCGTGTGCCTTAGGGAACATATACTTGATTTTTTTACACGATTCAATATACCAATCAGGCACATTATTATCACGCATTTCCTGTTCATATTCAGGCGTCAGGCCTTTACCTTTACGCACCATTTCCATTATCTTGAACGAATGTTCTTCTTCAACACCGCATGAAATAAGATAAATCATAATATCGTCACGGGCACATATTGAGTGTGACAGGTCACACTTGCCCTCTCTGATTAATTCCTGTGCATTACCGAGCCACACGTCCGTACCGTGCGAAAGTCCCGAAATTCTTACAAGTTCAGAGAATGTTGTCGGCTTTGTATCTTCAAGCATTTGACGTACAAACTTTGTACCGAACTCAGGTATTCCGTATGTACCCAAATTTGTACCTATATCCTTACCCGGAAGTAATTTCAACGCTTTATTTGACGTAAACAAACTCATTGTTTCGGGGTCACCTATCGGAATATCCCGTGCGTGCAGTCCCGTTATATCCTCAAGCATTCTTATAACCGTTGGATCATCGTGTCCAAGCTCGTCAAGTTTTAAAAGGTTTTGGTCGATTTTATGGTAATCAAAGTGAGTCGTAATAATATCCGAATTAGGATCGTCCGCAGGGTGCTGAACAGGACAAAATTCATGTATATCATTTTCAAACGGTACAACGATAATTCCCCCCGGGTGCTGTCCTGATGTACGTTTTACACCCTCACAGCCTTTTGCAAGTCGTTTCATCTCCGCATTACGCATTACAAG